>JBNKYQ010000163.1:0-7137 GCA_050300975.1 Kordiimonas sp. | reverse complement strand
TATCTGGATTACCAGGCCGAAGGCGGCGCCATCTTCGCCAACCCGAACCGCTTGTGGTCAGTAGGCTGGCACCTTGAGGACGATAGCCTGATCGTGGGCTGCAATGACAGCCAGCCTTTCGCCCTGTGCCCGGATTATGAACCGGTGATGATGCCGGTCCTATACGCGTCGCTCCGCCTGACGCCCTTCAGGGTTTCGGTGGTCAAACAGTAAAGCCCGCACCGATACCACTGGACGGCAAGTACCCTCAACGGTAAGCTGAACACTATTGTTCGGCGTATGCAGTAACCGTCAAATAATGGTGGGGGAACAGCTTCGTGCTTGCATGGGCCGATTTCAGTGCAGATCTACGCCAATCCAAATTATGGCTGCCGCCTATAGTTGCCGGCATTATCCTGATCCTGATCGCCAGGTATGATTACCTGACCTTTCACACATTAGCGGAACTGAGCGCCATTTTTGTCGCGCTGGCGATCTGCGTGCTTTCCTGGGAAACCAAGTGGGTGGAAAGAAACCGGCTTCTGGCGCTTCTGGCCGCCGGCTATTTCTGGATCGCCTTCCTGGACCTCAACCATGCCTTTACATTTGAAGGCATGAACCTGTATGTGGCCGGCTCAGTTAACCTGTCGGTGCAGTTCTGGCTTACCGCAAGGTTTCTGGAAACCCTGATCCTGATCATCACGCCGCACCTGATCGTCCGCAACATCCGATCCAACAGGCTCTTTCTTATCTATGGTGGGCTCGCCTCCCTTGGAGTGCTGCTTATCCTGTCGGGTACTTTCCCAACCGGATATATCGACGGCGTTGGCCTGACCGCTTTCAAAGTCAACGCCGAATATGTCATCATCGCCGGGCTGGTTTTCGCGTCCGCGCAGCTGCATCTGGCTTCCTTCCGTATCCCGAAGGAACAGGAAGTGCTGCTGGGGACTGCGATCATAATGACGATCGCGGCGGAGCTTGCCTTCACGCTCTATACAGGGCCGGACGACACGGCCAACCTTCTGGGCCACGTATTCAAGATTATCTCCTTCTGGCTGATTTTCCGCGCGGTGGTGATCTCCAACCTGCAGAAGCCGTATTTTCTGCTGAATGAGCAGCGCAAGGTGGCGCACGAGCTGTTTGAAAACGCCGAAATTTCGCTCTGGAATGAGGACTTATCTGCGGTCAAGGCAGAGCTGAAGCGCCTGCGCGACGAAGGGGTGAAGGACCTTCGCAGCTACCTGCAGGAAAAGCCCGAAAAGCTTGCAGAGCTGGCCGGCATGGTCCGCGTTGTGGCGGTCAACCGGGCGACACTCCAGATGTTCGAAATGGAAGACCAGCAGCAGTTTATCAGCCGGATCGACAAGACGTTCGGGCCGGACGCCACCGATGTTTTCACCGATGAACTTTGCGCCGTCTGGGAAGGCAAACCCTATTTCCGCGGCCAGGTGAATTATGTCACCGCCAGAGGCAAGCCATTGACATGCCTTATTTCCTTCCGCATTCCTCAGCGCGAAGCAGGCTTCGCATCTATTCCGGTCAGCATCATCGACATAACGGAAAAACTGGCGTTGCAGCATCAGATTGAAGACTTTTTCGACACCCCGATGCATATGAATGTGATTGCCTCAACAATCGACGGCACCATCATAAAGGTGAATGCGGCGGCCAAGCGCATCCTGGGCTACGCGCCCAAGGAGCTGGAGGGCCGGACCTTCCTGGACCTGGTGCATCCTGATGATATTGCCAAAACGCTGGCCGAGATGGATGCCCTCAATGAAAAGGGCTCGTCGCTCAGCTTCGAGAACCGCTATCGCGGCAAGACTGGTGAATACCGGCTGATCTCCTGGTCATCTGTCGCGCGCGACGGGGTGGCCTACGCCATCGCGACCGACATCACCGAACGCAAGCACGCGGAAGTAATCAACGCCCAACTAGCCAGCATCCGGAACACCATCCTGCGCTGCCACGCCATTATGATGACGAAACAGGAACCGGCTGCCATGCTGCAGGATGTCGCCCGTGAGCTGGTCCGAGCACAGGAATACCGCCTTGTCTGGTTTGCGAAACCGCAGGAAATGCAAAGCGCCGCCGCCCTTGAAATCATGGCACACGCGAGCGAAGGCAACCGGTTCGGCGCACAGGAAATCGCCGGCCTTGCCGCAATACAGACCAGCCCGGCCCGCACCGCGCTCAAGTCCGGCACAACGGTATTCACCAACAACCACTCGGATGACCTGCATTACCGGAAGTGGCAGGAAATTGCCGGGTCACTTGAGCTCAACAAGACAGTCTCACTGCCAATTCTTGAGGACGGCAATCCGGTCGCGGTTCTAAGCATTCACGCCAACCGCGATACCTTCCCGAACCCGCAGGAAATTGACCTGATGCAGGAGCTGGCGACCAACATCGCCCTGTCGCTGAAGGCGGGCCGGATGACGCGGGAGATTGTGTCCGCCCATGAAGCGCTTGGCAACGCGGCGCTGGGGGCAATCAATGCGCTGGCCACCACGCTGGAAAAGCGCGACCCCTACACGTCTGGCCATCAGGGCCGGGTGGCACAGCTGGCGGAGGCCATCGGCCGCAAGCTGGGCTGGGACGAGTTCAAGCTGGAGGGCATGCGCCTTGGCGCCACCGTCCATGACATTGGCAAGATCTATGTGCCCGCAGAAATCCTGAACCGCCCCGGCAAGCTCACGTCCGCCGAATTCGCCATCATCAAATCCCACCCCGAGGTGGGCCAGGATATTCTGAAGGATGTTGTCTTCCCCTGGCCCATCGCAGATATGGTCATGCAGCACCATGAGCGGATCGACGGCACGGGGTATCCCAAGGGTCTCAAGGGAGACGAGATCATCCCCGAAGCCAAGGTTATCGCCGTGGCCGACGTGGTCGAGGCCATCACAGCCCACCGGCCCTACCGGCCCGCCCTGGGGATTGAAGAGGGCCTGAAGGAACTGAAGCGCGGCCGCGGCACGGCCTATGCGCCCGAGGTGGTGGACGCCTGCATCAAGGTCATCGAACAAGACCATTTCAACTGGAACTGAACGAACCGCCCTTGGCTTCCAATCCTGCGGCCACGCCAAAGCCATGCCTATTGCGAACTCGACATCTAATATTAATGTTTTATATATCATTATAGATCAATATTACATGAATATAGATAGACCTAAGGGCAGCCCATTATGATCACCTCCAGCCAGATGCGCGCCGCGCGTGCCATGCTCGGCATTGACCAGAAACAGCTGGCGGACCTCGCCGGCGTATCGGTGCCGACCATCCAGCGGATGGAAGCAAGCGACGGCAATGTGCGCGGGGTCATTTCCACCCTGACCAAGGTGGTCGAGGCGCTGGATGGGGCAGGCGTTGAGCTGATCGGCGAAGGCATGCCAAGCGTGGGCAGCGGGCGCGGTGTGCGCCTGAAGACGCCGCCGCAATAAGGCCTCAGGAAGCAGAAACAGAAAAACCACCGCACCATGACAAGCACCGCCCGCCAAACCACAAAACAACATGACAGCCCCAGCTTCGCTGAGCTGTTCACCCCCAAGCTTATAACCATCCTGAAGGAAGGCTATTCGCTGGGTCACCTGCGCAAGGACGCGCTGGCGGGGCTGACAGTCGCGATTGTTGCCATTCCGCTGTCGATGGCGATTGCCATTGCCTCGGGCGCGACGCCGGCACAGGGGCTTTATACCGCCATCTTCGGCGGCTTTTTCGTGTCGCTCCTGGGCGGCAGCCGGTTCCAGATCGGCGGCCCCGCCGGGGCCTTCATTGTGCTGGTGGCCGGCACGGTCCAGGCGCACGGCATGGACGGCCTGATCCTTGCCACCTTCATGGCGGGACTGATGCTGCTTGCGGGCGGCTACCTGAAGCTGGGCGCCTATGTCAAATTCATCCCCTACCCCGTCACGGTGGGCTTCACCGCCGGGATTGCGGTGATCATCTTTGCCAGCCAGCTGAAGGAACTTTTAGGCCTGACACCGGGCGCGGCAGAACCCGGCCCGCTGGCGGAGAAGCTGCCGTTCCTTATGGAAGCCCTCCCCAGCTTCTCGCCCGCCACGCTCGCCTTGTCCGCGTCCGTCATCGCCGCCGTCCTGCTTCTCAAAAAGCTGCGGCCGAACCTGCCGGTGATGCTGATCGCCGTGGCGGGCGCCACCATCGCCGCCCTCCTGTTCGGCCTTGAGGTGGACACCATCGGCACCAAATTTGGCGGCATTCCCAGCACCATCCCCATGCCTGCCCTGCCCGATGTGACCTGGGCCAAGGCCGTGGATGTGCTGCCAAGCGCCGCCGCCTTCGCACTTCTGGGTGCCATTGAATCGCTGCTGTCCGCCGTGGTGGCTGACGGCATGACCGGACGCCGCCACCGGTCCAACTGCGAACTGGTGGCACAAGGCTGGGCCAACATGGCCTCAAGCCTGTTTGGCGGCATCTGCGTGACCGGCACCATCGCCCGCACGGCCACCAACGTTCGCGCCGGTGCGCACGGGCCCATAGCCGGTATGCTGCATTCGCTGTTTCTTCTGCTGTTTGTCCTTGTTGCCGCGCCGCTCGCCAGCTACATCCCGCTGGCCGCCCTTGCCGCTGTTCTCGCCGTTGTGGCGTGGGACATGGTGGAAAAGCATGCTATCGCAACGCTGATCCGCGCCTCCCGCGGCGACGCCGCCGTTCTTCTGGCAACCTTTTTCCTGACCATCTTCCGGGACCTGACGGAAGCCATCGTTGTTGGCTTCGCGCTGGGGTCCGTGCTGTTCATCTACCGTATGTCGCAGGCCACGATGGTGGAAACCCACGTACCGCTGGTGGCGGACGACCAGGCGGATACGGCAGAGGACGACCGCGCGCCCTATGACGCCAGCCGCGCATCAGACCCGGATATCGCCATCTACCGCATCTCCGGTGCCTTTTTCTTTGGCGCTGCGGCTTCGATCGGGTCGGTGCTCGACCGCATCGCAGATCACCACCGGGTACTGATTGTGGACTTTTCGGCTGTGCCCTTTGTTGATTCCACCGCGCTCAGCACCATCGACGGGCTCGCGCGAAACGCGGCCCGGGCCGGTGTGGCGCTGACGCTCACGGGCACGTCAGCGGACATCCGCCGTGACCTGGAGGCCTTCGGCATCAAGGCCCCGCGCTGCCAATTTGCAAGCACGGTTGAACAGGGTATCAAGGACTGGCGCGCCAAGCGCATTGCAGAATGATCAAAGCCCCCCTACTTCCACGATAAAATCGGCCACTTCCTGAACGCCCTTGCCCGCCTTGATGTTGGTGAAAATGAAGGGCTTGTCGCCGCGCATTTTTTTGCTGTCGCGGTCCATGACTTCGAGGCTGGCGCCAACAAATTCCGCCAGATCGATCTTGTTGATCACCAACAGGTCAGATTTCGTGATGCCGGGCCCGCCTTTCCGTGGGATCTTGTCGCCCGCGCACACGTCAATCACATAGATGGTGATGTCAGCCAGCTCCGGCGAGAAGGTGGCGGCCAGATTGTCGCCCCCACTTTCAATGATCACCAGCTCAAGATCCGGGAAGCGGGCGTTCATCTCCCGCACCGCAGCCATGTTGATGGAGGCATCCTCGCGGATGGCTGTGTGCGGGCAACCGCCGGTTTCCACGCCCATGATCCGCTCAACCGGCAAGGCGCCGGACCGGGTCAGGAATTCGGCATCTTCCTTGGTGTAAATATCGTTGGTGATGGCAGCGATCGAATAAGTCTCGCGCATATGTTTGCACAGCGCGTCCGTCAGCGCCGTTTTGCCGGAGCCCACGGGCCCACCAATGCCCACCCGAAGGGGGCCTGTGTGTGATTTCGTCATGATCTGAAAAGCCTCGTATACTGTGTTTCGTGTTTCATGGAGCTGATGTCGGCCATCAGCGTATTCGTGGAAATATCGTCCAGTGGGGTCTCAAGCGCGCGCGCGACAACAGCGTCGACGGTGCTCATCAGCGCCGCCGTCATCAACTGCCCGTCGGTCTGGCCAAGGGGGATCACGCGCACCGCCGCCGACACCATATTGGCCGCGAAGGCATGCAGGTAGGCGTGCAAGGCGCCTTCAAGCGGGATGTGAGCGCCCGCGCAGGCCACCCCCACCGCGACCGGATAGGCAATCGGACCGTTCGCCACCGTCTGAAGCGCGTCAAGCGCGTCAGACGGCCAGGCTTTCTGCGTGATCTCAAGGAAAGCCGCGCCCTGCATGGTGCTTTCAAGCGCCAGCTCCGCCGTCGGGATGAAAGCTGCGGCGAATTCCAGCACATCCACGAGGCGCGCCGCATCGCCCGCGCACCGGTAGGCTTCCGCCAGCATCACGGCGTCGGTCATGCCGTCGCCATGCTCGAGGATGGCGGCAATCCAGCGGCGGGTTTCAACCGCGCCCGTCACCCAGCCCGCGTCCACCGCATGCTCCAGCCCGTGGCTATAGGTATAGGCCCCGACCGGATAGCTGGGGCTGAGCCACGTCATCAACTGGTACAGCGCGCGGCCTGATATGTCGGGCGCCTTAGTGGGCATGGCTGTGCCCGTGATCATGGCTGTGGGCATGCTCGTGGCTATGGCTGTGGTCGTGGCTGTGGCCTTCCACTTTCGCGTGCCCGCCATAGGCCCCGCCTTCGGGGTTGAAAGGCGCGTCCACCTCAAGCGCTTCTGCCCCCAGCCCGTGCAGCATGTCCAGGATCACCTTGTCATAGCGGATACGCAGGCATTTGGGCGTGATCTCTGTCGGCAGGTGCCGGTTCCCCAGGTGCCAGGCCATGCGCAACAAGTCTGCCCTGGCCGCGCAGCGCACCTCGATCAACTTCTCGGCTGCGGCTTCCACTTCAATAAGCGTGCCGTCCTCCGCCACCAGCGCATCGCCTGACTGCAGATGAACGGCTTCCTTGAGGCTGAGCAGCACCTTGGTGCCTGCGACACCTGTCAGCAGGATGCGGCGGCGGAAGCGGTCGTCATACGACAGCACAACCCTGTCGGTGGGCGTGCCTGCCCAGCTGCCCTTTGGTTTCACCGTGTGCGCGGTTATCTGGGTCATCTGTGTCTCCTCAATACATGAAATAGCGCTGGGCCATCGCAAGCTCGCGCGCGGGCTCACACGTCAGCAGCTGGCCATCCGCTGTCACTTCATAGGTTTCAGGGTCCACCGTCACATCGGGCGCGAGGCTGTTGTG
>JBNKYQ010000162.1:0-7165 GCA_050300975.1 Kordiimonas sp. | reverse complement strand
CGGATTTCATCCATCGACAGCATCGAGGTGGACGAACCGCTTTATGATGCCATCATCCATGAGCCGCGCGTGATGCCGCACCTGCACCTATCTTTGCAGGCTGGCGACGACATGATCCTGAAGCGCATGAAACGCCGCCACCTGCGCGGTGACGCGATCGAGTTCACGAACCGTGTGCGCACTGAGCGCCCCGACATGGTATTCGGCGCCGACATCATCGCCGGCTTCCCCACGGAAACCGAAGAGATGTTCCAGAACAGCCTTCGCCTTGTGGAAGAATGCGACCTCACGTGGCTGCACGTGTTCCCTTACTCCGAGCGCGAAGGCACGCCCGCCGCCAAGATCCCAAACCGCGTACCGAAAGACGTCCGCAAGGAACGCGCGGCCCGCCTGCGCGCCGCTGGTGACAAGCGTGTTGCTGCATTGTTCCAGCGCGCTGAGGGCACAGACGCCAATGTGCTGGTTGAACGCATCGGGCATGACGGCAATGCCATCGGCCACAGCGAGCAATTCATTCCGGTGATCGTTGAAGGCGCTGCTGAACCCGGCGATATTGTGCCCGTACGCTTGACGGCGCGCGATGAAAACGCCATGTCTGGCATCAAGACCTAGCCAAGGAACGAAATAGCAGCCTTGAGCGCGCTTCATGTGAGAATGGGCGGAGCCCATCGGAGCGGAAGCAAAATAAAAAAGGAGCCCTTGGGCGTGAGCGAAAAAAGAAGCTGGTTCCAGCGCCTGACTGGGAAGAAATCCGAGACGGAAGCACAGCCGGAAACCAAGGTTGAAGAGCAGGTCGTGAAAGCAGCAGAGGCGGTGCCCACGCCCGTTGCCGCTAAGCCTGTCCCGGCGCCAGGGCCCACGCCAGAACTAGAACCTGCTCCCGAGCCAGAAGCTGTTATTGAAGTAACACCGGAGCCCGCTCCTGAGCCTGAGTCTGTCTCGACACCCGAGCCGGAGCCGGTTTCTGAGCCCGTGCCTGTCGCTGAACCTGTCGCTGAGGAAAAACCCGCTGAAAAGAAAAGCTGGTTCCAGCGCCTGAAGGACGGCCTTCGGAAATCCACCAGCGCCATCTCTGGCGGCATTGCAGATATCTTCACCAAGGGCAAGCTGGACGACGACACGCTTGAGGAACTTGAAGACCTTCTGATCACGTCGGACCTGGGCGTGCAGGTTGCCGCGAAGCTGACATCCACGCTGGCGAAGGACCGGTTTGATAAGGAAATCACCGGCGACGAAGTCAAGGAAGTGCTGGCAAGCGAGGTTGAGAAAATCCTCGCACCAGTCGCCAGGCCGATTGATGTAAACAAGGGCCACAAGCCGCATATCATCCTGATGGCGGGCGTGAACGGCGCCGGCAAAACTACGACCATCGGCAAGCTGGCGAAGAAATTCCGTGAGGAAGGCAAGTCTGTGATGCTGGCGGCGGGTGATACGTTCCGCGCCGCTGCGGTCGAACAGCTGCAGGTGTGGGGCGACCGGAACGGTGTGCCGGTTGTCACGAAAGAAATCGGCTCAGACGCCGCAGCGTTGGCGTTCGAAGCCGTGGAGCGCGCTCAAAATGAGGGCACAGATGTGCTTCTGATCGACACCGCTGGCCGCCTGCAGAACCGCGAGGAACTGATGGCGGAGCTTGCGAAGGTCGTGCGCGTGATCGGCAAGAAAATTGACGGCGCGCCCCACGATACCGTCATCGTGCTGGATGCCACCACCGGCCAGAACGCAGTGCATCAGGTGGAAGTATTCCAGAAGCTCGCGAACATCACCGGCATCATCATGACCAAGCTGGACGGCAGTGCCCGCGGCGGGGTGCTGGTGGCTTGCGCCGAAAAGTTCGGCCTACCGGTGCACGCGATCGGCGTCGGTGAAGCCATCGAGGACCTGCAGCCCTTCGACGCGCGCGAATTCGCCCGCGCCCTTGTCGGCATCGAGGACTAGCTACGCTATCAAGGTCACTCTTTGTCGAAACTCACTACCAACTGAGGGGTGAAGGCTTTGGCCGATTTCAGCAGTTCGATGGCCTTGTCAATTTCGCCCTGTTGAACTGGCCATTTGTTCGGGTATTTCGTGTTAAAGGAATGCCCCCGCCATTCGATGTGGTGATTGATCAGGATCTTGTCATGAACCATAAAGGCGAACAGGCCAATTTCTCCCATACGTCCGCCGTAGCCCTTGATCGGAGCCCCGACCACTTTGGGGCAAAATACCTGAACCAGCGCTACGGTTTCACTTTCCACCAGTGTTTTCTCTTCATAGCGCTCACAATGTTTCCTCAAGCCCTCTAGTGAATAGTCCTTCCAGAGGCCAACAGGTACTGTGCGATTGTTTCGAGTTGCAGATATCGCGAAGATGGTTTTCCAGTCTTCAAACGTCTCATCGGCGGGAATGAATTCAAGAATAAAATCATTCCCCTGCTGATGGCGATACGGCTTCACCTGTTCCAGAGGGTTCTTTGTCGTGTCTACCCAAGGGGCGATACCATACTGAAAGGTAACCCCATACAAGTTGACCACTGACGTAATTTTCTTCTCTTCGGCAAAACCGGCCGCCGAAAATACCAGCAATGCAAACGCCAAAAAAATGCGCAATTCAAACTCCCCCCATCAATTTCACCCACCATATTAGATAAAATCGGAAGGCCGCAAAGGATTTCTCGGGCTCCGCATCATCAATGGCGACTTGCGCTTGCCTCGGCAGGTCGACTAGTGGCAGGATCGCCGCATCAGCAGACTAGTTTGGGGAACGTTGGAAATGGTGGGGTATGTAATCTATGGCTTGATCGCCTTTGCGCTTGGCTATGTGGTGTTCTGGCTGTGGGACCGCAAGCAGTCCAGCCCCATCATGGCGACAATCCGGGAAGCCGACTGGCTTAAGCCGGTTGAAGATGGGGAGGCCCCAGAACCCCTCAGCCCCCAGGCCAGTTTCGATTATGCCGCCAGCTTCGGTGCGGCGCTGAAGGGCGTGTTCGCCCACCCGACACCCGCGAAGCTGGAGCGCCTGAACGCGCTGCTGGCATCGCCCCACAATCTTGAGGACCAGCTGTGGCGCGATATGCCGATGCGGCTCCGGGAGGCCTTCCGAAGCTATAGTCGGGAATATAGCGTGCTGATCAAGACCATCGCCGACCATTCGGAAAATCCGGTGCAGCTTTATACCGCCTACAGGCTGGCAATCTGCCTGCCGGAAGCACCGCAAAGCATCCGCGACATGGGGCTGGCACTGGCGGGCGAACCCGCCGTCAAAAACGCCATGCGGCAGGCAGCGGGAGGCTGATCAGCCCCCCGTCTTTTCCCGCCCCATCCGGCTGAGCGTGCCGTCCTTCAGGACAAAGGCGTGATAGAGCGCGCCGACAAGATGCAGCGCCACAAGCCCCGCCAGCACCCACCAACCGGTCACATGGATGTCTTCGAACAGATGATGCAGGTCCATGTCGCGCTCAAACGGTGTGGGCACGGCAAAGAGGCCGAAGAAGGGAACGTCCCAACCCACGGTCAGCAGCGTCAGCATGCCCGCGGCGATCACCAGGAATATTCCCAGATACAGCACCATATGCACACCGTGCGCCACCGTATTCAGCCCCGTGGCCGACGGATCAAGGGGCGCGGGGCGCGGGGAGGCCGCACGCACGCCCAGCCGGATCACCATAAAGGCCAACAGAAGAAGCCCGAAAGAGGCATGAAGCGTCAGCAGTTCTGTCTTCTCATCGCCGCGCGGCATGTCGGCGAAGATGAAGCCAACGACCGACAGTCCAACCATCAAAAGCGCCACCATCCAGTGCAGTGACTTGGCGAGCCAGCCATATCCTTGCGCGCTATTCCACATTGTCTTTGTCCTCATGCATTAGAATGATCCGGTCCAGCCAACGCGGACTTTCGTATTGCGGCCACTGTCGACCACGCCCGCGAAAACCCTTTCCGCGGCGGCGTCAAAGATATTGTCGACCCCAAGATCAATACGCAAGCCCTCAAAGCCACCCTTCGGCTGCCACACCAGGAACAGGTCAACCTGCTCATACGCTGGGCGCTCCTCAGCCACGTCGTCCACCTTGTCGAACCGGCCCGCGAAGGTCACGCGCGTGCCCAGCTTGGCGTCAATCTCCGGCAGCTTCAGCTCGGCGGACGTGAACAGGCGGCTCGGCGACAGGATGCCGACATAGTCGCCTGTATCCTTGTCGGTGCCGTTCACGCTGGAGTATGACGCCGCAAGGCGGAGGCGCGGGCTCGTGTAAACCGCCTCCAGCTCGAACCCGTCCATGGTGGCGCGGCCCGTGTTGACGTTGCGGCTGGTGCCCGCGTTACAGGTGCCGGGGAAGCCGGGCACGAAGCAGGCCATGGAAAATTCGAAATTCACTTCAAGATCGATCAGGTCCTCAACATCAGATGTGAAGTAGGACCCCTTCATCGTCAGCCGGTCCCCACCCGTGATGAGGTCAGCGAAGTCCACACCGGCGCCAAATTCCCATGTCTTTGACCGCTCAGGTCTCAAGTCCGGGTTCGGGATGAAGAAGTTAGGCGCCTGAAGGGTGGGCCCGAGCGGGATGGTGAAATGCACATCATCGGCGAAAATCTCGTTGAAGGACGGCGCGCGGAAGGCCTCACCATAGCTTGCGAACAGCATCAGGTTCTCGGTCGGCTCCCACGTGGCGGCGAACTTGGGTGACGTTGCGCTTTCATCCGTTTCAAGCGCTTCGCCCGCCGCCTTGTTCCGGAAGCTGTCGTACCTGACACCTGGCACCACATAGAAAGCACCAACCGGCGTATCAAGCGACAGCTCGGCTTGTGCGAACAGGCCTGTGGTGTTGGCCACCGCATCCGGCACACCGCCGCGGGTGCCGTCTGTGGTCATATTATCCGTACCGACCTGCTCGTCCCGGTAATATTCCGCCCCATAGGTAAAGGTGACGCCCGCGCTGCTACCCAGCTCGAACCGGCTGCGGTTGTCGATCGTGAAGCCCTTGGTTTCCACATCCCGGCCGATGACACGGTCCGTATCCAGATCGTCTTCATCGACGCGCGCCTGGTTGACATAGGCCACGGCCTGAAGGTCGATCAACGGACTATCGGGGTTATAGCGGGTGCCCAGGCGGAAGGTATCGCTGACGATGCGTTTGGCCATCAGGTCACCTTCATTGTTGCCCTGGCCGTTATTGGGCTCGACCGCATCGTTCCTGTAACCCATCCAACTGGCGCTCAGGCGCAGCGCGTCCGACACCTGGTAGCTGACCTTCAGAAGGCCTGAGCCGATCTCATCGTCGCCCGAAAGTGTGGTGCCGTCGGCGAGCGCGATATCGCCAGACTGGCGGAGCGTGAGGCTGGCGACACCGTCAAGACGGCCATCGTTGCTTCGGCCAAAAACGGTCGCGCCGGTCATCCACTCATCACTCGCGCCCTGGAAGCCAGCCTTGAGGCGGTAACCCGCCCGTTCGCCGTCCGCCAGCAGGTCTGCGGCATCAAGGGTGCGCATGCTGATCACCCCGCCCACGGCGCCGGAACCATAAAGCGATGATCCCCCGCCGCGTACCACTTCGGCTGTGCCCAAGAGGTCGGGCTCAATGAAGAAACGACCATCGTGGCCCGAAAGGAAGCTTTGACGCACGCCATCAAACAGCACCACCACGCCTTCGCCCGCCACGCCGCGGATGGTTGGGGTTTCACCCGTGCGCCTTGGGCCGCCATCGAAACTGAGACCGGGGACAGAAACGAACAGGTCAGACACGCTGGCCGCCACAAGGTCATCCATTTCTTCGCGCGTGACCACGCTGACGGACGCGGGGACGCTGAAAGCCTCCACTTCATTCTTTGTGGCGCTGACCGAAATTTCGGTGATATCGGCCACTGTTTCCGCGCTGGCCGGCATGGTTGCCAGCAGTGATACACCCGCGCAAAGGGCGGCTTTCAACTGAACAGACTGATACATAATTATGCTTCCCTTGATCAAAAATGCCCCGTGTCAGGTACGCGACTGCCATCTCACCTGCGGAGCCCACTGAGTTTTCCCACGAGTTACTGTGGGAGTTTTTCCGGGGCCCGAGCGGATCTGCCTTGGGGCATCTAATTAGTTATTGCAAATGATTCTTAATTTCATTAATAGCCTCATAGGCGATGGTTTTTAATAATGCAAGTCAGAATCATTATTATTTTAATAAGGAAGAGGAACAACGAGATGGATATGAAACCAACCCTGACATGGCAGCCGTTGAAGCAGGCGGTGCTGGCAGCAAGCCTGATGCTGGTGTCGGCCTGCGCGTCGAACACGCAGCCCAACCTGGCCGCCACGGCCCCGGCCCCAAAGGCCGCTGAAGAACATTTTGAAGCCGACCGCACGGCCATTCTGGCCATGGCTGGCGACTATAAAGTCACGTTTGATTTTCAGGAGACTGTATCCTTCCAGGAAGGCTACACGCCAAAGGAACGCTACAAGACCGGTGGGCACGAGATGGTACGCGTGATTGCTGACACAGGGGATTTCATCAGCCTGCAGCATATCCTGGTGGTGGGTGACGGTGACAAGGTCCCCTTCATGCCAATCAAGCACTGGCGCCAGGACTGGCAATATGAACCCGCAAGCATCATGGCCTTCAAGGGCGCCAACACCTGGCAGAGACAGCCCCTGACGGAAGCGGAGCGGGCGGGCAAATGGTCCCAGACCGTCTATCAGGTTGATGACGCGCCGCGCTATGCGGCTGTGGCGGCGTGGGACCACACGGACGGCACGTCCGAATGGGCATCACCGCCAAGCTGGCGCCCCCTGCCGCGCCGCGACGCCACCAAACGGAACGACTATCACGCCATTGAAGCGGTGAACCGCCATGCGCTGACACCAACTGGCTGGGTGCACGAGCAGGACAACTCCAAACTGGTGCTGACGGGCGACACGCCCAAGCTGCTGGTGCGCGAGATTGGCGTGAACACCTATGACCGGTTCACCAATTTCAGAACCGAAGTCGGGACTGAATACTGGGACGCCACTGAGGGCTTCTGGGCCGCGATCAGAGGCGAGTGGGACACACTTTTGAGCACCAATGACACGGTGGCCCTCACGGTACTGGGTGAACCGTCTGAGCTTTATATGCAGATTCTCGGGATCGCATCAGATGTGGCAGACGGCAAAGCCAGTTCGGCAACTGCTGCGACAGAGGCGCTGGCCGTCCTGCGCAGCTATGTGGACA
>JBNKYQ010000161.1:0-7199 GCA_050300975.1 Kordiimonas sp. | reverse complement strand
TGAAATCGAAAGCCTGACGCCGGGCGACTACTTCTTCTTCACGTCCTGGAGGTAGAGCCGCTCGCCGATCTCCTTCACCACCCGCCTGAGCCAGTGCGCGGGGTAGTCCACACCCTGCACGCCCTTCTCGGGCTTCACCAGGTCCTTCACGTCGTCCAGGTTCACACGTTTTGTGAAGCTGGCATCGAAGGCGGTGATTGAAACAGGAACATCCTGCGTGGATTGGGCACGTTTTTGCGCCGTCACCACAATCTCTTCCAGCGACAAGCCGTCACTGGCAGAATCCTGTGCAAATGCGGAACCGCTGGCAAGCAGGATGGCGCCGAGTGACGCACCTGTGGCCAGGGCCCGATTGCGGGTTCGTTGGACAGTTTTCATTTTCTGCTCCTCCCCTAAGGAATGGCCCGACGGGGGTCGGGGTGTTTTAAGCAACATGTTCCGTCTCCAAACCTGCTGCTCTCATGTTTAACCAAAGATGCGCTTACGGCCCCATTGCCGCGCTGCCACCCAGTTTCAAGTGGGCTCCACCTCAAGCCCTGCGTCCTTGAGCGCCTGTTGCATGGGGCCCAAATGCGTTTCAAATTTCTTCCAGCGCCCAACCGACCGGGTATGGGCCTTTTCCCTCACCTGTGCGGCGCTGGCGGTTGTCACCGCCACGTCCTGTTTGTGGAAATCGATGCAGGCGTCCTGCCACTCGAGATCCAGGAAATCGATAATGCGGCGCGCGTTCGGCTCCAGCTCCTGCACCACGTCCTCATAAGCTACATCCAGAATGCGGTCGCCCAGAAGCGCACGCCAGCTGTCCATAAGCTTGCGGTAGCGCACGTGATGGCGCGCCATCTCGGCCTGATCATAGGAATGATAGTAGGCTTCGGCGAACAGCTGCTTGTAGCTTGCGAAACAGCTGTCCATCGGGTCGCGGACAATATGAATGATTTTGGCATTCGGCAGGGCCGCGGCAATCAGCGGCAGGTACATATAGTTGACCGGCATCTTGTCGATGAAATGACGAGACCCCGGTTGCACTGACTTGGTCGTCTCCAGATAGAGCTCGCCGAGGGCCTTCATGTCCAGTTTCGGCGCTTCACTGATGATCTCAGCGGTCATTGGCTTGGGGGAGGACATTTCCAATTGCCGCTTGATGCCCATGGTAAACTGCTGCAGTTCGCCAGCCGATTCCACGTCGCTGTGTGCCGTGATAATCCGCTCTACAAGCGTTGTGCCGGTGCGCGGTTGTCCAACAATGAAGATAGGGGCGGCGCTTGACGCGCCCTCGCCCACGGCCTCAAACCAGGCTTTATCGAACGACTTTTCAAGCGCTGCAAACAGCGCGACCTCTGCCGTCTCGTCGTAAGGAACTTCCTTGCGGCGCGCGCGGGCGCCAGTCTCATAGGCCTTGAAGGCGTTGTTCCAAGCTTCCAGGTCTTCATATTCCTTGCCAATGGCATAATTAAGAAACGCGTGGCTTGGGTGCCCCGAAGGCAAACGGTCCGCAATCGTCTGCATCTCAGCAATGTGGTTGTCGTCCACCGCCTTGTCGAGCCGAGCCAGCATCCAGTGCGCCATGCCGTCATCCGGCTTTTCCGCAAGCACCACCTTGAGCGCCTCTGCGGCTTCTTCCAGCCGTCCAAGGAAGGTAAGCGCCTTGGCCCGGCTCAGTTCAAAGAAAGCGGACTTGCCACCAGCTTTGGCCTTGTCGAACCAGGCAAGCGCAGCCGTCTGGTCGCCCAAGAGGCTATGCACATTGCCGATCACATCCAGAACCAGTGGGTCGGCAGGATCATTCTCTTCTGCGTTCTTGACGGCCTTTTCGGCCATGGTGAACTGGCCCATCTTGGCGCAGCATCGCGCAAGCTGAGCCCAGCCCGCCGCGTGTTTGTCATTGAGGGAGACCACATTCTTAAACGCCCTGCGCGCCGTGGTCCAGTCACCACTTTCAATCCCCACCAGCCCGACAAGAAAGTGGGCCTCCAGCAGCTTGGGGTGATACTTGAGAACCAGATTACAGCAGTTGCCCGCTTCCTTGAAATCGCGGCGCATCAGGGCCTGATACCCCCGGCGCAGGAATTTAGCCACATCCGCCTGCCCCATCTGTCGCGGGGCAGCGCCTGTCGGTTTCATTCCAATGGTGCCGGTGCTTGATGTCATGATTTTACCCTAGTGCATCCTTCATTCGGTAGTAGGCCATGCCTATGGCCTGCAGGGGCTGGGCAAACAATTGCCCCCCTGGAAATGGAGGATGCTTGATTTTTGCCATGATATCAAAGCGTTCGAACTGTCCAGCGATCGCTTCGGCGATCAATTTTGCCGACATATGCGTTGCTGCCACACCGTGGCCGGAATATGCCTGGGCAAAATAGACATTTGGCTTCAGTCGCCCAACCTGTGGAATGCGGTTCAGGCCAATGCCCATATAGCCGCCCCAGCTGTAGTCGATGTTTACACCTTCAAGCTGCGGGAACACTTTCAGCATATTCGGCTTCACCGCAGCGACAATATCGCGTGGATGACGCCCCGAGTAGGTCGCCAAGCCACCAAACAGCAACCGTTTGTCCGCAGACAGGCGGAAGTAGTCCAGCGCCCAGCGCTGGTCACACACCGCGTAATCGGACGGCAGTACACTGGCCACCTGCTCATCGCTTAAGGGCTCCGTGGCCACAATATAGCTGCCGGCCGGCAAAACGCGGGACGCCAGCTTTGGCACCAGCCGCCCAAGATAGGCATTGCCGCCAAGCACCACGATATCCGCCGTGATGCGGCAGGTATCCATATCGATGACCACATGGTCGTCGTGGTAGTCCATCTTGGATACACGCGCGTCCTCAAACACCTTCACGCCGAGCTTTTCTGCTGCCCGAGCCTCACCGCGCACCAAGTTGAGCGTGTGGCAGTGGCCCCAGCCCATGTTGGTCACACCGCCGATATAGCGGTCGGAACCCACGATGTCCTTCACCTGGTCCCGCTCAACCACCTTCTGTTCGGGCTCATAGCCGAAGCTTACCAAGGTATCCATCGCCTCTTTCAGCTCGTCCATGTCGCGCTGTTTCATTGCGGCGTCGAAATAGCCCCATTTCAGATCGCAATCGATATCGTATTTCTCAACCCAGCCCTTGATGATGTCGACACATTCGACACCCATATCCCAGGCTGCGCGGGCGTTGTCCTTGCCGAACACCTTTTCGATTTTCGTCAGGTTGGACAGTTCCGGACCATAGCCGCCGATCACCTGCCCACCGTTCCGGCCAGATGCGCCCCACCCGATGTGGTTCTGTTCCACCAAGGCAACTTCATAGCCGCGCTCGGCCAAATGGAGCGCGGCAGCTACGCCTGTAAACCCACCGCCAACAACACACACATTGACCTTCATGTTGCCCTCAAGCCTCTGGAAAGGCTTCAGATCATTGCAGGTCGCCGTATAGTAGGATGGCGGCAGCTTGTCGCTATGGATCGAATCGCGGATACGCATAAACCCTCTAGATAATTCTCAAATACTGTTCATAGTCGGCGGTGCTGATCTGACGGTGGAATTCCTCCTCCTCCGACCGGCGAACCTGCAAATACAGGTCGACAAAGTCGTCGCCCAGATAGCGGCGCATGATTTTGCTTTTCTCAAGCACATCCAACGCGATGCGCCAGCGCGGCGGCAGAACGCCGTCAAAGTCCACGAGATCAAACTCCCCAAGTGGCTCGCCTGGGTCGGTCTCGTCCCGAAGACCAAAGAATGCCCCGGCAAGGATCGCAGCCACCACCAGATGGGGGCAGACATCCGCACCGCACACCCGGTGTTCAAACCGGCGGTTTTTCTCGTCCGACAGCGGCAGGCGTACGCTCAGGCGGCGATTGTTTTCGCCCCAATTCGGCACGACCGGCGCGAACCAGTCAGGATCAAACCGACGGTAGCTGTTGGCGTTGGGCGCAAAGAAAGCTGTTGCCTGCGGCATGGTGCGCAGAAGTCCGCCCACCGCATGCTTCAAAAGTTCCTCTCCATCTTCGCCCGCGAAGATATTGTTGCCCTCGTCGTCCAGAACGCTGACATGGGCATGCAGGCCATTACCCACTTCATCGAAGATCGGCTTGGCCATGAAGCTCGCAAGCAATCCGTGCTTGAGCGCCACGGCTTTCACTGCACGCTTCAAGAGGAGCGCGTCATCGCAGGCTTTTTCCACATCTGACGTATGCTGCAGGTTTACTTCAAACTGGCCGTTTCCATACTCACAGACAAGCCCGATCACATCGAGGCCCTGTGCGCGGCAGTCATTCTCGATTTCCTGCATCAGGGCTTCGAAGTCGTAATAGACGTCCATGTTATAGCAGTTGGCGCCGCTCGCAGCCGCCATCCCGTTCGGCGGCGAGACGGGCACAGGTGGCACCGTTCCCCGGTCAAACAGGAAGAACTCATACTCGAGCGCCACAACAGGATGCAGGCCCTTTTCCTGGTACCGTGCAAGAACGCGCTGAAGCGCAGCCCGCGGGTCCATGAAGAAAGGCGATCCGTCACTATCCACCATGGTCACCTGGATTTGCGCGGTCGGGCGGGACGCCCATGGCACCCGCTTCAGGGTGCCCGGCACCGGCATGCAGATGCGGTCCGGGTCACTACCATATTCATCAAGCGTATATTCGGCGTTCGAGCCATTGGTGGTCAGGAAGGTAGTCGTGATCGGAAACGGAATACCATTTTTCGCCAGTTTCTTGAGGCCGGACGCGGGCATCTGTTTGCCGCGGAAGATGCCATTGATATCTGCGATCAGCACTTCCACCACTTCAATATCCGGATTGGCCTTTAAAAAGGCCTCGATTTCCTCACTCACTGACATACTTGAACTACTCACGTTAAATCCCCGCCATGCAGAGATATTTTACTTCAACATAGTCTTCGATCCCGTAGCGCGATCCTTCGCGCCCCAGGCCTGACTGTTTTACGCCGCCAAAGGGCGCCACTTCGGTTGAGAGGATGCCGGTGTTGATCCCGACCATCCCGTATTCGAGCGCCTCAGCCACACGCCACACGCGCGACAGGTCACGGGCGTAGAAATATGATGCCAGGCCGAATTCTGTGTCATTTGCCTGGGCCACAACATCGGCTTCATCTTCAAATTTGAAAACCGGGGCGACTGGGCCGAAGGTTTCTTCGCGCGCCACCTTCATCTCGCGGGTCACATCGCGCAGGATTGTCGGCTCGAAGAAACTGCCTCCCAGATCATGGCGTTTGCCGCCAGTAACCAGCGCCGCTCCTTTTTCGACCGCGTCCGCGATATGTTCTTCAACTTTCTCGATTGCCGCCTCGTTGATCAGTGGCCCCTGCACAACGCCGTCTTCCGTGCCGTCGCCCACCTTCATGGCTGCAACCTTGACGGCAAGCTTCTCGACAAACTGGTCATAGACCCCGGCCTGCACATAAAGCCGGTTGGCGCAAACACAGGTCTGGCCGGAATTCCGATACTTGGAAGCCATTGCACCGTCAATGGCCGCGTCGATATCTGCGTCGTCAAACACGATAAAGGGCGCATTACCGCCAAGTTCCAGCGAGACTTTCTTGATGTCATCGGCACATTGGCGCATCAGCACCCGACCCACTTCGGTGGAACCGGTGAATGTCAGCTTCCGCACCGTCTGGTTGGCGCACATTTCACCGCCAATATCGCGGGATTTCTTGCCAACCACAATATTCAACAGGCCCTTTGGCAAGCCGGCGCGTTCCGCAAGTTCCGCCAGCGCAAGGGCCGAGAGCGGCGTTTCAGCTGCGGGTTTCACCACCACCGGGCAGCCAACGGCAAGCGCCGGCGCCACCTTGCGGGTGATCATTGCGTTCGGGAAATTCCACGGCGTGATCGCAGCGACAACACCAATAGGTTGCTTGAGCACAATAATGCGCTTGTCCGCCTGGTGCTGCGGAATCACGTCACCATACAGGCGCTTGCCCTCTTCCGCGAACCATTCGATGAAACTGGCACCATAGGCAATCTCGCCGCGCGCTTCCGCCAGCGACTTGCCCATCTCAGCTGTAAGGATCTGCGCCAGGTCTTCCTGCGCATCCATGATCAGTTGATACCATTTCTTGAGGACACGCGACCGTTCCGCCGCGACACGACCGCGCCAATCTGCAAAAGCCGCCTCGGCAGCTTTGATGGCAGCGCGGGTCTCTGCCGCGCCCATATCCGGGAGCGTGGCAATAACTTTTCCAGTCGCCGGGTTCTTCACGTCGAACGTTTCACCGCCCTCGGCGTCAACCCAGGCACCGTCAATAAAGCCCTTGTCCTTCAATAAGGAACGATCACTCAGTTTCATCACAAAATATCCCCACAATTGTTACCCAAAGGAAGCGTCGCTGACCGACAACATGAACAACTTACTTAGAATACAATGTTCACGCCACCAGCAGCGACAGCCCTCTAGGCACGAGACAATGTGATCACAAAATACGATTACTGTCAACACAGGCAGGGCATTTTTGCATTTCAGACCGAGAAAGGCCCGCCTCAAATAGTCCAAAAACCCCTTAATACTGCTGTTTATAGTGGATAATAAAAGTTCACTTGACCCATTTCAAAAAATGTGATCACTTTATTGCCAAGTTAGCGGCCAAAGGGCCGTGTCACCCATTTGCCAACAGGTGTATTCGTGCAGCAAGAAACCAATCATACCGGCTCCTATTATGCGGCAACAGCCAATGATACGCAGGACCGCCCTGCCCTCAAAGGCGACATCGAAGCGGATGTCTGCATTGTAGGTGGCGGCTTTACCGGGGTCGTGACTGGCCTGACGCTTGCTGAACTCGGGTATGACGTGGTGATTCTTGAGGGCGCCAAAATTGGCTGGGGCGCTTCCGGCCGTAACGGCGGCCAGATCATCAACGGCTTCAGCCGCGAGATTGAATATATCGAGAAGACTGTCGGCACTGAAGGGGCTGCGGCCCTGGCGTCTCTTGCCCTTGAAGGCGGCAACGTCATTCGTGAACTGGTCAGCCGCTACGGCATCCAGTGCGACCTCAAATATGGTTCCGTTCTCGCGGCCAATACCCAGAAGCAACTGCGCGAGATGGGCGAGGTAAAGGACATGTGGGCGTCGCGCGGGCGGAACGGCATCGAAATATTGAACAGCCACGCGATCCGCGACCATGTGGGCACCGACAAATATGTCGGCGGCTGGATCGACCACAAGGGTGGCCATATTCATCCGCTTAACCTGGTACAGGGCGA
>JBNKYQ010000160.1:0-7227 GCA_050300975.1 Kordiimonas sp. | reverse complement strand
CTCCTCGTCCTCTCGCTTCTTGAGGCCCATTCCGAAGAACATGCCGCCTTCGTTTTGCTCGGGGGCGGGAGGTTCGGCCGAGGCGTCGGTCTTGGCCAGGAGCTTTTCGGCCTGGGCCTGGGCCTTGAGCGTGCAGAGATCATCCCATTCGGGCAAAAGGCCCCCGCTGTGACGCTGCGGCATTTCGACGAAGGCACAGGCGGCATCTGCATCCAGAAGGTCCGCAGACATGGACTTTCGCCATTCGCCTACTGTCTTGGCCGTCAGGCCATGGGCGGCACTGTAGCCATCTTCTTCATGCAGAAGAAGGTGGGATGTCTCGTGAAAGATGATCTGCTTCTTGCCGGAGCGTTCAGCATAGATGCGGCCCGCAATGCCTTGCGCCAGCGTGCCGGTCGGGCACCACATGGCCGCAGGCTTGGCGAACATGTCGGCGATCTTCTGCTCGAGCACCTCCGGTGCCGGGCCAACGCCATGCTGATAATGGCCCTGCAGCGCCGCCAGATGCTCTGCTGGCGTGTCATTCAGATGATAGGGGTAGCCCAGATCAACATCGCACCGTTCCTTCAATGATGGACCGGATGTGTTGATGCTGACCATAATATCCCCCGTGTTGACGCTATTAACTGCGTTCGATGCCCGCCCAGTCATAGAAGCTGATGCGCTCGCCTTGCTTCTCATTCTCTGGCGACGCCAGTTCAACGAACAGCGGTGCGATCTGCTCCGGTGTTGGCAGTTGGGCAGGGTCTTCACCCGGAACTGCGCGTGCCCGCATGGTGGTGCGGATCGGACCAGGGTTGATCATGTTGACTTTCACCCCGGTGATGCGCGATTCGGCCGCGTAGGTCATGACCAGCTCTTCAAGCGCCGCCTTGGAGACCGCATAGCCGCCCCAGTGGGCGTAATGGCCGCCAGCAGCACCGCTGGTGACAAAAATTGCACGACCGGCCTTCGAAAGCTTCAAAAGAGGGTCCAGCGAGCGGATCAGGCGCCAGTTGGCGGTCACATTGATGTCCAGAAGCTCAGCCCAGTCCTTTGGCTCAATATGGCCAAGCGGGGAGATGGGGCCAAGAATACCAGCGTTGCCCACCAGGATATCCAGTTTGCCCCAGCGCTCGTAAATCGAACCACCCAGACGGTCAATCGCATCAAAGTCCCTCAGGTCCACTGGCACCAGCGTGCAGTTGCGACCCATGGCCTTGATCCTGTCGTCCAGGTCCTCGAGCGCGCCCTGAGAACGCGGCCGGGCGAGGGCGATGATGTCGGCGCCGGCTTCTGCCATTGCAAGGGCAACAGCGTGGCCGATACCGCGCGAGGCGCCGGTGACAAGCGCCAGGCGTCCGTCCAGTGGTTTCGTCATTGACTTAGGCTCCTGTACCCGTCGACGCGATGCTCGAGAGCTGGCTTTCTTCCTTTTCCACTTCCGTCTGGTCAGTCAGGAAGGTTGGATAGTCGCCAGTGAAGCAGGCATCGCAGTAAGCGGGGCATTTGTTGTCGCGGCCCTTCGGCTGGTTTACAGCGCGGTAGAGGCCGTCGATAGAAAGGAAGGACAGCGTGTCCGCCTTGATGTGTTCGCGCATAGCTTCCACATCCATCTGTGCGGCCAGGAGCTTCTTCCGCTCTGGCGTATCAACGCCGTAGAAGCAGCTGTGGGCCGTTGGTGGGGACGCGATCCGCATGTGAACTTCGGTGGCACCGGCTTCGCGCATCATGTTGACGATTTTCATCGAGGTGGTGCCCCGAACGATACTGTCATCCACGAGGATGATGCGCTTGCCCTGAATGTGCCAGCGGTTGGCATTGTGCTTCAGCTTTACGCCGAAGTGGCGAATTTGGTCAGATGGCTCAATGAAGGTCCGGCCTACATAGTGGTTCCGGATGATGCCAAGCTCGAACGGGATACCGCTTTCCTGCGCGTAACCAATGGCCGCAGGCGTGCCGCTGTCAGGGACGGGGATCACCAGGTCGGCTTCCACGGTGTTTTCGCGCGCGAGTTCCGCACCGATGCGTTTCCGCACTTCATAGACACTCATGCCGTCCATGTAGCTGTCCGGGCGGGCGAAATAGACGTGCTCGAAAATACAAGGGCGAGGTTTTTCCTCAGGGAACGGCTTGTGGCTCTTGATGCCTTCGTCCGTGATGATCACCATCTCGCCGGCTTCGATGTCGCGGACATATTCCGCGCCAATGATATCAAGCGCACAGGTTTCCGAACACAGGATATAAGCGTCATCCAGGCGGCCCAGCACCAGCGGGCGCACGCCCAACGGGTCGCGAACGCCGATCAGGCCTTCCTTGGTGAGCGACACCAGGGAATAGGCACCTTCGATCTGGCGAAGCGCGTCGATGAAGCGGTCCATCAGGGTGCGGAAGCGACTTGTGGCGATCAGATGGATAATCACTTCCGAATCCGAGGTGGACTGGAAGATGGAGCCGCGCTGCACCAGGGACTTGCGTACATGGGTCGCGTTGGTGATGTTGCCGTTGTGCGCAACAGCAAAGCCGCCAGACGCGAATTCAGCGAAGAGCGGCTGGCAGTTCCTCAGAACGGTGTCACCGGTGGTCGAATAGCGCGTATGACCGATGGCTGCGGAACCGGGCAGGCTGTCGATAACATCCTGGCTGGTGAAATTGTCCGCCACATGGCCGAGAACACGTTTGGTGAAGAAGTTTTCACCGTCAAATGCCGTGATGCCTGCGGCTTCCTGGCCGCGGTGCTGCAGGGCATGAAGACCAAGGGCGCAGTGGGCGCTGGCGTCCGAGGTGCCGAAAATCCCGAATACGCCGCATTCTTCGTGCAGCTTATCATCGTCGAAAGGATTGGTGGTGAGTGGGGCTTGCTCAAAAGACATTACTTGGTCCTGGTTAATGGGGCTGATGGTGTCTTGTTGCACGCACCATATATCGCCTCATGGTGCTGCTGCCTAGTCAAAAACCAATTTTACAGAAATATTGCGCCTAATTGAAGGGATGGGCACAGCCTGAACGCGTATCAGCGCCCGCCGTCATCCTTTTTCTTGGTTTCGTCCTTTACGGCGTCCTCAAAGACGTCATTCAGCTTCTGCCGGGCTTCTTCTTTATATTTGGCTGCCTGTTCTTCAAGAATTTCAGCCCCCATCTGTTTTGGGAAGTTTTCGGCGGCTTCCTTCATCAGGGAATTCCCAGTTTCGGTCGGATCTTTGCCCAACACGTCGGCTGCAAAGCCTTCAACCATTTCGGCGCTCCAGGCCACGAGCGGACGCAGTTGAGCGTTCTTGACCCAATCGGGCTGGTCGTCAGTGCCATAGAGCTTCGAGAAGCCCAGGTAGGCGACTGATACGATGACCAGTCCCCGAAGAAGCCCAAACAGGGCGCCAAGCGACCGGTCCAGGAAACCAACAGGACTTTCCTTGATGGTTCTGCCGATGAACTCGGCCAACTGCTTCAGCACAAACAGCGTCACGAAAAACAGGGCTGCCAGTGTGATCAGGTCCGCGAGCTCCGGTGGGCTGATCAGGTCACGGCCATACGGCTTGGCAATAGTGAAACCAAACACCGTTGCCATCAAGGCACCAGCCCAGGCGGCGAACGAAAGCGCGACGGTCGCGAAACCGCGGCCAAAGGCGAGGATCGTCGAAAGCCCGATGATGACAAGTACGCCGACGTCAAAGGCCGTTAATGTGCTGGTGTCGATGTCCAAAAGCCGGTTCCTTTAGTTCCTTGATAGTTCATGGAGTGTGGCCGCTACTTCTGCCCCACGCCCCACACTATAGATTGTGTGTGATCCAGTTTCCGTAAACCCCAATTTTTCAACGACCTTTTTGGACGCGGGGTTATCGTCAAAAACACTAGCGATGATTTTATCTATTGGCCAGTGTTCAAAGGCGAAGCCGCATACTGCTTTTGCGGCTTCTGTGGCATAGCCAAGGCCCCATACGTTGCGCGCCAGCCAGTAGCCAAGCTCGATTTGCCTGCCGGTCTCGCTCCAGTGGTGAACACCAACCATGCCGACAAGCCCGGATGGAGCAATCGCCGCGGCTATATAGGAAGTGTTGCTGTTCCATTCTTCATGGGTCAGCGCAATGAATTCATGCGCCATCTCAAGCGTATAGGGGTAGGGGACAACCTGTAGCATCTTGACGACATCATAGTCATCAAGCGCCTGCTGGATGGCATTTGCATCGCCCTGCTCGGGTAACCTGAGCGTCAATCTGTCGGTCTTGAGTATCATGCTTCTGAATCCCGAAGCTATCCTAGGCCGCCATCTGGGTAGAAATGTGTCACAAGGTCGTTCACATGATTGACTGTCTGTTGGCGTATCGCCTTGGGGCCAGCCTTCTTTGCCTTGGGCATCAGCGCATTGGTGAAACCAAGCTTGGCGGATTCCTTCAGGCGTCCTTCACCCTGGGATACAGGCCGGATATCGCCAGAAAGGCTGATTTCGCCAAATACCACTGTTTCATCTGGTAAGGGCACCTGCGACAGGCTTGAGATCAGGGCAGCGGCAACAGCAAGGTCAGCTGCGGGTTCCGAAATCTTCAGCCCGCCTGCAACGTTCAGGTAAACGTCGCAGCCGGCAAGACCAAGGCCCGCGCGGGCGTCTAATACGGCCAGCACCATGGCGAGGCGGCCGCTGTCCCAACCCACAACTGCGCGGCGCGGGTTTGCGGCTGACGACCGGGCCACCAGCGCCTGGATTTCAACCAGAACGGGGCGGGAGCCTTCAATGCCTGCAAATACGCAGTTGCCCGGTTCGCGGCTGTTGTGGTCCGCCAGGAAAAGGGCGGAGGGGTTGGAGACTTCATTCAGGCCCATGCCTGTCATCTCGAAGACGCCAATCTCATCGGTGCCGCCAAAACGGTTCTTCACCGCGCGCAGGATGCGGAACTGGTGGCCGCGATCGCCTTCGAAATACAGAACGGTATCGACCATATGCTCAAGCACGCGAGGGCCAGCGATCTGGCCGTCCTTGGTAACGTGGCCGACCAGCA
Organism: Kordiimonas sp.; assembly: GCA_050300975.1. Classification (GTDB taxonomy): domain Bacteria; phylum Pseudomonadota; class Alphaproteobacteria; order Sphingomonadales; family Kordiimonadaceae; genus Kordiimonas. Next base: position 2,257 of record JBNKYQ010000160.1, on the reverse strand, counting down.
GAACCACTGTTCCCTTGCGTTTGGCGAAGCTGATCAGCTCGTGCGCACACACACGAACCTGGCTAACGGTCCCCGGCGCGCTTTCGACATTGTCGGCAAACAGGGTCTGGATACTGTCGATCACCACCACTTTGGGCGGTGTGCCTTCATCGAGCGTCGTCAGGATATCTCGAAGGCTGGTTTCGCAGCCGAGTTTCAGCGGTGCACCTGAAAGGCCCAGGCGGTTCGCGCGCATTTGCACCTGCGCGGTCGCTTCCTCGCCTGAGATATAGACACAGTCATGGCCTTTGAGGGCCAGCTGACCCATGGCCTGCAACAACAGGGTGGATTTGCCGATGCCAGGGTCGCCCCCGATCAGCACAGCGCTACCGGCAACCATGCCGCCGCCGAGAGCCCGGTCAAGTTCCGCAATGCCTGTCAGCAGGCGCGGCTGTTCCTTCAGCGGCGTATCGAGGGATACCAGGTCAACCCGGCGGCCTTTTTTGCCGCTGAGGCCCTTGGGTGCGCCGGATGTGGTGCCACCCTTCGATTCCTCAATGGTGTTCCAGCCGCCGCATTCGTCGCACTTGCCCTGCCAGCGGCGGTAGACTGCGCCGCAGTCGCGGCAATTATATGAGACCTGCGCTTTTGCCATGTCAGAGCTTCAACAATTCCATCTCGATCGGGCCCTGCGCGCGACCATGGATGAACTGGTCAACATGGTCATTGCCCGAATGGTCGATCTCATCCTTGGAGCCTTCCCAGATGATCTGGCCATGATAGAGCATGGCGATGCGGTCCGCGATTTTGCGCGCGCTCGCCATGTCATGGGTGATCGAGAGCGTTGTGGCGCCCAGGTCTTTTACACATTCCACGATCAGGTCATTGATCACGTCGGCCATGATGGGATCAAGGCCCGTTGTGGGCTCGTCAAAGAAGATGATCTCAGGTTCGGTTGCGATGGCGCGGGCCAGGCCCACGCGCTTCTGCATGCCGCCGGAAAGCTCAGCAGGCGACAGGTTCCCCACATCGGCTCCAAGACCCACGCGGCGAAGTTTCTCAATCGCAATCTCGCGGGCGTCCTTGCGGTTCATGCCCTTGCCCTGGATCAGGCCAAAAGCTACATTTTCCCATACGGGGAGGCTGTCAAACAGCGCGGCGCCCTGGAACAGCATGCCGAACTTGGCGAGTGTTTTCTTGCGCGCCCGGCTGGAGAATTTGGTGACATCCTCGCCGTCTACATAAATCTCGCCCTGATCAGGGTTCAGGATGCCCAGGATGCATTTGAGCATCACGGACTTGCCGGTGCCCGACCCGCCGATGATAACCACGGACTGGCCCTTGGGTACATCGAGGTTGATGCCCTGCAGCACCTTCTTGGGGCCAAAGCTCTTGTGCACATTCTTCAGCTGAATCTTGAGGTCTGTACTCATGCGCCGCGCCCCCCGAATACGATCACGGTAATGATCAGGTTGGCGAGCAGGATGGCGATGAAGGCCGAAACCACGGCGTTTGTTGTGGCCTTGCCCACGCCCTGAGCGCCGCCCCGGCTATTGTAGCCGTGGTAGCTGCCCATCAGTGCGATGAAGAAGCCGAATACGGATGCCTTGACGAGCGACGAGATGACGTCGGCGCGTTCAAGAAAATCCACCGTTACCTGCAGGTAGGTGCCTTCATTGAGGCCCAGACGACCAGTGCCGATCAGATAGCCGCCCAGCACGCCAATGATGTTGGCGATGATGACAAGGAGGGGCAGGGTGATGACCGCCGCGATCAGCCGCGGGGCCACCAGATATTTGAACGGGTCGGTCGACAGGGTGACAAGTGCGTCGATCTGTTCGGTCACGCGCATGGTGCCGAGCTCCGCCGCCATGGCGCTTGAGACACGGCCAGCAACCATCAGGCCGCCAAGGACGGGCCCAAGTTCGCGCACGATGGCAATCACCACCACGCCGGGCACCACGGACGCCGCGTTGAAGCGGCTGCCGCCGACGTAAATTTGCTGCGCGAGCGCCGCGCCAGTGAAAAGAGCCGTCAGGCCCACAACGGGCAGGCTGTTATAGCCAATGAGCCACATTTGTTTCAGCACATGCCGCCAGTAGATCGGGGGCATGAACAGGCTGCTGATGGCGGTTGCCGAGAATTTGGAAAGCCGGCCGATTTCAGCCAGACTTGCCAGAACCACCTGGCCAATGATCGCGAGCGGATTGCGCACGGATGCTCCCTTTGTTGCCTTTATGTTCTCAAACTATCAAATGGATGTGTAGCGCCCTCTGAT
>JBNKYQ010000159.1:0-7243 GCA_050300975.1 Kordiimonas sp. | reverse complement strand
GCTGCGGCTGCAATTGGGCCGGCGTCTGGGCCATTATGCGCCTGGCGGGCGAATGGCAGCAGGCCGTCAGCCGCAAGCGTCTTGGCGTAAGCCACTGCGCTGTCTAGGTTTTTCTGAAACGCGGCTGTGATGCCAAGGGCATCCAGCTGGCTGTTGAGGCTTTCACTTCCGAATGAATAACTGAACATGACTTTTCCAACTTTGTGATTCTGACCAACGTCTTCAATAAATGACAACGTTGCCATTTAGATCATTGGAGGGCGGAGAATCAAGCTTTTCCTGATGTTTCTTCTACTCTGTTACTCAAAAATGACAGCGCTGACAATTGGTGCAGTGGATTTTGCAGCATTATAGGCGCAATTATTTCGTTTTCATGGCAGCAGCTTTTCTTGCGTGGGCCTGGGTCAGTCCCGCCGCTTCTCTGCCCGGAACCACAGGTTGAAGGCCCATTTTTCGCCTTCCTCTACTGGGCACCCCGCGTGCAGCGACTGCGGGTGGCGCACAACGGTGCCTGCGTTGCAGTTGTGGAACACAAGCAGCTTGCCCTTCTCGGGCGGCACGCTGATCTTCAGTTTCGGGAACTCGGTCTGGCCGCCTTTCTTCACGTCGTTCAGGTAGCCGAGTACCGTGATGATGCGCTGGCCGCCGCCTTCCCAGTTGCGCCTGCCGGCTTCCGTTTCAGGGTCGAAGGCATCAAAATGCGGGCGGTATTCTTCACCAATGCCGTATCGGATCACCTGGAAATGCTCCGCGTGATTAAGCGGCATGCCCACAAGGCCCGCGACCCGCTCCGCAATCCGCTTGCAGGCGATATCGGCTGTATGATCAACCCAGCAGACGTCATTGGTGCGGCCTTTCGATAGCACGCCTTCAGCGCCGCCGGAGACCTTGGCGCGTTCCATGGTCTTGGTTTTGGCGCGGGCAATCAGGTGCGAACATTCCGCATTGCTGACAAAATCGGCGATGGTATAGACCCGTGGGTCCAGGTGCAGGTCAATGATGGCGCGTTTCATCGGCTGTGGCCACTTTCTATTCTGTCCTGAAATGCAGCTGCCATTCCTGTGGAACGGCCTGGCTTCGCCAATGTGACACAAACAGGCGCGTCGTCAACCAAGGCGAACGAAAGATTACTTTTCACAAGGATTTCAGCGGGCCATTTCATTTTAACATTGTGTCGCCCCGCCAGTCTTTACTACAAGTGGAGATGCATATTGCGCCGGTGGGTCACACACCGGGCAAAAGAATGTTCAGGGAGGGCATAAATGGCACAGTTGAAAGCAGGCATCTTGGGAGCCTTTCTCATTCTCGGCGTTGGGGCGTGCGGTACCGCAACCAACGCGATGGATGACGGCGTACCGAAGGTTGCCGAAGACATGGCGCTGCCAAGCGGCGAGATGATCGGCGATATCGTGATGCCTGCGGGTTCGGCGATGGACGCCAAGGATTCCATCATTCTGGGGAATGGCGCCAACGCATACGGCAAGATCATTGCCCAAGTGAAGGCCAAGCAGATCAAGGTGATGCAGTTCTACAAGGAAAACATGCCGACGCAGGGCTGGGGACTGATCAGCGAAATCCAGGATGACGACATCCTGCTGACGTTCCAGAAGCCGACGCGAGTTGCTGTTATCGAGATCGAACGTGGCCGTGCGACCGAACTGACAATCACCGTCACGCCGCGTAACTGATCGACACCGATCAAAGAATTGAGGAGGGCAGGGCCATGAGACAAGTGATTGTCGTCCTGTCCTTTTTTATTGCGGCATCTCCCGCACTCGCGGAAGCCGAAGTCGCGCTTGATGTTGGCTTTTCGCGCCAGGTACTGGCCGAGGTTTGTTCGGGCGAGACCATCAACCGCGACGCCATCAGGAAAGACCCCACAGTCCTTCATATGCTGGCGCACTTCTCCCAGTTCCGTGATTATTTCACCATGGATGCCTATCTTGACGCCCGGCAGCAGGCCGCCAATTGCACAGTGCCCGCGCGCGATATGTTCCGCTTCGGCGGGGTGATCGAAAATCGAGAAAGCCTTGCCCGGCTTGTGGATGACCTTGCCGCGGATGCCGAAGGCTATTCCGGGGCTGTCTCGATGATGCTGTCGCCTTATGCGCCAGTTGGGCTGGCCTACAGCGGCAGGGCTGTGCCTGTTGTGGGCTCGCCGTCCTGTGGTGGCTGGTCCAAGGGGGCAGATTTTTTTGTCGATCTGCCGTGCATCAGTGGTGATCCCGAAGGCCTCAAGTATCTGATCGCCCACGAAAGCTACCACGGCATGCAGGACCGCTTCATGTGGGACACAGAGGGCGCGGCCCCGATTGTGAGGCTGTTGGGCGAGGTGCTCAGGGAAGGGTCGGCCACAGCCTTCGCTGACTTTTCCGAAATTGAAAACCCCGGCGACTATGCCGCGCTCAGCCAGCGGGTGATCAAGGTGAACGATCGGCGCACGGCGCTCAACTTCCAGCTTCTCGATATGGCGGTGCAGTATGCCCTTACCTTTGAAGGCGGCTATGATGCGGCCAATAATATTGGGTTGTCGGGCGCCTATGATTCTCCCTTCTACTATGTTGGAGTGACCATGGTGCGGGCGATTGAGGCGGCTTCTGGCCGTGAGAGACTGCTGGAGTTGCTGGCGGCACCGCCGCAGGAATTTTTCAAGCGCTATGAGGAACTAGCCGAAGCTGCTGATAATCTGCCGTCCTTGGGGCCTGTGTTGAAAGAGTGGCTGGCCAAGAATTAGGAAGCGGTAGTCTCAGATCCGACAGGAGGGCACCCAGCAATAGCCGTCAGGGTCCAGAATATAGCATTCTCGAAGGCCGTGCGGCCGGTCGAGGCTTTCACGCAGAATAGTATAGCCATGTGCCTCGGCTTTTGCTTCGGCCTCGTCCGGGTCGATATCAAACAGGCGAAGCTCCACACCGCCGCCGCGTATGCCACTTTCAGGTATCAGGGACGGCAGCGGATGCTCTGCATAGGTTGGGTCGGCATGCAGCTGGAACAGCTGGTCACCGTGCTTGAGCAGCGCGAATTCCTGATCCGCCCGGATCAGTTCAAAGCCCATCACATCTGTCAGGAAGTCCACGCCGCCGCGGATGCGCCGCACCAGAAGGTTGACACCAAAGCCGGACAGGGTGTGGCCCACGTCCGGTCCGCTGGCGTCCTTGAGGTCGGTCATTATTCCACCGTCACCGATTTTGCCAGGTTGCGCGGCTGGTCTACGTCCGTGCCCTTCTCAACGGCGGCATAATAGGCCAGCAGCTGGACGGGAATGGCATAAAGGATCGGTGTCACCAGCTCACCTGCTGTCGGCATCTCAAGGCGGGCGAACATGCCCTCGGCTTCACTTTCCGCGTTATCGGACAGCAGGATCACCTTGCCCTGGCGGGCCATGATTTCCTGCAGGTTGGATACCGTTTTGTCGATCAGGCCATCATTCGGTGCGATGCCGATGACCGGCACGTTTTCATCAATCAGTGCAATCGGGCCGTGCTTCAGTTCGCCTGCCGCATAGCCTTCAGCGTGAATGTAGCTGATTTCCTTCAGCTTTAGCGCGCCTTCCATGGCGATGGGGAAATGGATACCCCGGCCCACGAACAACACGTCGCGGGCAGGTGCGATCGCGCGGGCGATCTCTTCAATCGCATCATCATGCGCCAGCACCTGTGCCATCAGCTTGGGTGCTGTTCCCAGTTCTTCAACAAAGGCAGCTTCCTGCGCCTCGTCAATCTGGCCCTTGGCAGCGGCAAGATCGACCGCGAGGGCGGCCAGGACGCTCAGCTGGCAGGTGAAGGCCTTGGTGCTGGCCACGCCAATCTCGGCGCCCGCATGAATTGGCAGCACCACATCCGCTTCCCGCGCCATGGTGGAGCCCATCACATTGACGATGGTGGCCACGCGCTGGCCGGCCGCCTTCGCGTGCCTCAGCGCCGCCAGCGTGTCCGCCGTTTCGCCGGACTGGGAGATGAAGATGGCCAGGCCACCGTCCATATAAACCGGTTCGCGGTAGCGGAATTCGCTCGCGATATCCACCTCAACCGGCACGCGGGCGAGCTTCTCGATCCAGTAGCGCGCCACAAGGGCGGCATAGTAGCTGGTGCCGCAGGCCACAAGCGTTACCTTGGGTACGGTCGCCAGTTCAAACGGCATGTGGGGCAGGCGCACCTTGCCCGCCACCGGGTCCAGATAGCGGCCAAGGGCTTGCGCAACCACGGTCGGCTGCTCGAAAATCTCTTTCTGCATGAAGTGGCGATGGTTGCCCTTGTCGACCATGGTGGCGGCCACCTGGCTTATCGTGGTGGGGCGCTTGACCGCGTTGCCCGCTTTGTCAAACACCTGCACGGACGTATGGGTCAGTTCAGCCCAGTCACCTTCTTCAAGGTAAATCAGTTTGCTTGACAGGCTCGCGAGCGCCATGGCGTCCGAGCCCAGGTAATTTTCGCCGTCGCCAAAACCAACCACCAAAGGGCTGCCTTCGCGGGCGCCGAACATCAGGTCGTCCTCGCCCTTTATCAGCACGCACAGCGCGAAGGCGCCAACAAGGCGGCCAAGGGTTTTCTGGAAGGCATCGCGCGGGGCCATGCCTTCGTCCAGGTAAGCGGTGAGAAGGCGCGCCACCACTTCGGTGTCGGTTTCGCCTTCAAAACTCACGCCTTTCGCCAGTAGCTCTTCCTTCAGCGGGCGGAAGTTTTCGATGATACCGTTATGCACAATCGCCACACGGTTGGTCATGTGCGGGTGGGCGTTGGCCACTGTCGGCTCGCCGTGGGTGGCCCAGCGGGTGTGGCCGATGCCGTTGTTGCCTGAAAGCGGCTGGGCGTCGATCACTGCCCGAAGTTCGCTCAGCTTGCCGGGCGCGCGGCGGCGATCCAGCCTGCCGCCCTCAACGGTGGCGATACCGGCGCTGTCGTAGCCGCGGTATTCAAGCCGGGCCAGGCTTTCAAGAATGCGTGGGACGGCGGGGGATGACCCCAAAATTCCAACAATGCCGCACATGTCCTCAGGACCCTTTCGTATTCTTCTGGGCCGCTTTCTTCGCGGCTTGTTCTTCGCGGAACTTGGCGGCGAAGCCTGCCTTGCCCATCTGTTTGCCGCGGCCAACGGCCAGGGCGTGGGCTTCCACGTCCTTGGTAATGACGCTGCCCGCGCCCACCATGGCCCCTTCACCCACGGTGACGGGGGCAACAAGCGCGGTGTTTGAGCCAATGAAGGCCCCGGCGCCGATGGTTGTCTGGAACTTCAGGAAGCCGTCATAGTTGCAGGTGATAGTGCCAGCGCCGATATTGGCTTCCGCGCCGACGGTCGCGTCACCGATATAGCTGAGGTGGCTAACCTTCACGCCCTTGTCCAGTTTGGCTTTCTTCACCTCAACGAAGTTGCCGATCTTGGCGCCTTCGCCGATGTCGGCCGCGGGCCTGAGGCGCGCGAACGGCCCCACGCTGGCGCCTTTTCGCACGGTAGCGCCTTCAAGGTGGCTGTAGGCCTTGATGGTGACGCCGTCTTCAAGCGTTACGCCAGGACCAAAGAAAACGCCGGGCTCGATGGTGATATCCTGGCCCAGCAGTGTGTCATGGGCGAAATAGGTGGTGGCGGGATCAATCAGCGTTACCCCGGTCGCCATCGCAGCCTCGCGTTTCGCGTTCTGGAAGCAGGCTTCGGCCAACGCCAGATCTGCCCGGCTGTTGACGCCCAAAACGTCTTTTTCCCTGGCGTTGGTCACGGCGATGGAGCGACCATCCTTGCGCGCCACGGCTACCAGGTCTGTCAGGTAATATTCGCCCGCAGCATTATTGTTCGATAGCTGGTCAAGCCAGCCAAACAGGGCGCTGCCGTCAATAAGCATTATGCCGCTGTTGCAAAGCGTGATGGCACGCTCTTCGTCGCTCGCGTCCTTGTATTCAACGATGCGCTCAAGCGTGCCGCCGTCATCCAGCACCAAACGGCCGTAGCGCGCGGCATCTGCGGGCGTGAAGCCCAGCACCACAAGCCCCGTATTGGCGTCGCGCGTACGGGCGTCGATCATGGCATGCAAGACATCAAGGGGAATGAAAGGCACGTCGCCGTATAGCACCAGTACGTCACCGGTGTGTCCTTGAAGCGCTTCGCGCGCCACCATCACCGCGTGGCCTGTACCATGTTGTTCCGTTTGCGTAACGATTTCACAGCCTTGGGCGGCAGCTTCAACCTGTTCGCGCCCGGCGCCCACCACCAGAATTTTCCGGCTGGGCTCCAGTGCGTCGACGGTTTCCAGCAGGTGATGCAGCATGGGGCGCCCACCAACCGGATGCAGCACCTTGTGCAGATCCGATTTCATGCGGGTTCCCTTGCCGGCGGCCAGGACAACGACAGCTAGGTCTTTATGCGGCATAGAAAAACATCCCCCTGATGTCCGTTTGCGTGAAGCATAACGGCAGATACCTGATTTCTAAACAGAATTCAGGCCTTTTTTTGAAACTTGCGTGATTGATTAGGGCGGCCTTCAATCCAGCATGTCGCGCGCGTCAATCAGGTGCCAGCTGGCGCGGCTGTTTTTGGCTTCCGCAATGGCATCTTTGTGGCGCCAGAAGCGGTGCAAAATTGCGTGCTCAAGGCGCGTGCGCCACCGGAAGCCAAAGCCGGGCAGGACGGAAAACGGGTTATGGCGGCTGTAGGCCCATAGCTCGATCCGGTTCGCACCGTCCTTGGCCTGGCCACGGCCATGGAAACCGTTGGTGTTGGCAATTACAAGCGTGCCGGCCTTGGCGGTCAGGCCTTCGGGCGCGGGCAGGCCCATGGCTTCAAGGTCCTCCGGGCCCGCGCGGAACGATCCTTTTTCCGAATAGCCGTCGCCGATGGTAGCGGCCACGCGTGACCGGGCATATTCCCATTTGAAGCGCTTCCAGGTCAGTCGGTTCGAGCCGCGCACATAGGTGAAGGGGCCGTCTTCCACCTTTACGTCCTCCAAGAACAGCCAGGCTTTCATGGTGGGGTGGAAGGTATCAGAATGCATGGTCTTCTGCGGGTCGGCCTTGCCGCTTCGGAAACCGTTTCTGATGCGCTGGATATAAAGGATCGGGCGGATCGCGGTGGCACCGCCATAGGCCAGCAGGTTCAGGAAGCGCTTGTCCTCCGTGACGGACGTCAGTGTCGGGCGGCCAGAAAGCGCCGGGTCATCCAGGAGGATGCGCTGGGTGGCAGTGTTGCCCTGGGTCATTTGACGTACTTCGCCGTTATAGCCCTGTATTTCAGCGCAGATGGCTTCAATCGTTTCAGC
>JBNKYQ010000158.1:0-7278 GCA_050300975.1 Kordiimonas sp. | reverse complement strand
AGCTGCTTGTCGAAGCCTTTGGCCACGTCTTCCGGCAGGTTCTTCACCTTGTAGTCAGGCTCAAGCTGCTGGTTCTCAAGATAGTTGCCGTTCATGTCGCGCTGGCCCACCTGCGGGATACCGAATACGATATCGCCGGAGTGCAGCACTTCCCACCATACGGCGGTCATGGTGCCCGGCACAGGCATGCCGACGGTGTCACCAATTTCAAGTGCCTTGTAGGTATATGGGAAGGCGTGGGCATCTGAATAGTTGCCTTCGCCCATCACTACGATCGACGGCTTGTACCACTGGTCAAGTGGGTCGCCTTCAAATTCGCGGCCACGCACTTCCATCTTCAGGTACTGTTCGCCCGACAGAAGTTTGGCCAGGTCGTTATGCAGCCAGCCGCCGCCGTTCCAGCGGGTGTCCACCACCACGCTGTCTTTGTCGAAGTTGCGACCCATCAGATCGGAATAAACCTCTCGGTAGCTGGCGTCATTCATGCCGCGAACATGCACATAGCCAACCTTGCCGTCCGACAGGCCCTCGACCAGAGCCCGGCTCTTCTTCACCCAACGCTCGTACATCAGCTGGTTCTCACGCCCGCCGCTGATCGGCTTCATCACTTCGTCGAAGCGAGTTCCGTCGGCTTTCTCGAATGTCACGCGCGTACGCTCGCCAGCCTTATGGTCAAGAAGCGCATAGAGGTTCACGCCGCCACCGAGCTCCATGCCGTCAACGGCCACAAGTTTCATACCGGCCTCGACGCTGCTTTTCGCCTTGTCGAACGGGCCTTTCTCAAGCACTTCTTCAATCAGAAGCGCACCGTTTGGCGCAGACAGATCAAACAGCAGGCCAAGGGACGCAGTATTCGTGCCCCCGTGGCCGCCGATATAGTAAGCGCCGGTGTGCGAGGCATTCAGTTCGCCCAGCATTTCTTCCATCATGCGTGCGAAGTCGCGGTTGTTGCCCACGTTTTCAAGCTTGGCGCTGTACTCGAGCTTCATGTCGGCCCAGTCCACGCCGTGCATGTCCGAGTTGTAGAATTTGTCCTTCACCTGGCGCCAGATCTGCTCGAAGAAATAGTCACGCTCGGCCTTGCCGTCCGGCTCCATGCTGGCTGAAAGGCTTACGCCTTTCTTGCTTACGCCGCCGCCATTCAGTTCGAACTTGCTGATCTGGCCACCAGCCAGAAGGAACAGGGCCTTCTCATCCTTCGACAGGCGAAGGGTGGCATTGTCAGCGTTAAGCTTGGACAACAGCTTGGTCTCATGTTCGCGCAGGTCCTGCATCCACAAGTCATAGCCGCCTTCAAACTGCGACAGATAATAAAGCTTGTCCGCGTCTTTTGTCAGCACGGCGTCAGCGAGGTTGGAGGAATGCACCGTCAGGCGAACCGTACGGTCCTGCATGCCGTCCCATTCAATCTCAACCGGCTTGGTGTCGTCCTTCTTCTCGTCTTTCTTTTCAGCTTCCTTGGCTTCAGCCTTGTCGCCCTCTGCTTTGTCAGCCTCGGCTTCCTTGGCCTTCTTCTCTTCTTCCTCTTTCTTCTTCTTGGCGTCTTCTTCCAGCTCTTTCATCAGCTGGTATTCTTCCTTCGACAGCCGGAAGCGGTCATAGGCGTCCTGGTTGAGGAAGCTTGCCATCACGTCAAATTCGCGGCCCCAGCTGCCGTGGTCGCGCTGGCCGTAGCGGCTGGAGAACCACAGAACCGCTTCGCCGCCCGCATGCCACTTTGGCGCCCCGTCCTGGTAGCCTGACAGGCTGATATCCACGGGTGCTGCGGAGCTGTCCGCCGGCACGATGGCCACATTGGTGATAAAGATGCGCTTGCGGGCAATAAAGTCGATTGTCAGCCATTTGCTGTCGGGAGACCAGTCGAAGGTGATATCGCCGTCAGCGTAAGAATAGTTATGCTCTGGCCCCAGAACCTTGACGGCCTCGCCGGATTCGATATCCAGAACCTTCAGGCTGTCGCGGCCTGAAAGGAAGGCCACCTTTTTGCCATCTGGCGAATATTTCGGCTGGAAGGCTTCATTGTCCGCGTCGAACAGTACTTTTTCGTCGATCAGGGTGCTGGCGAAGAAGTATTTCTCGTCTTCGTTGCGGATCTTGGCTTCCATCAGCTTCCACTTGCCGTCGCGTTCAGCGGCATAGACGAGGCGGTCGCCGTCCGGGTGGAAGTCCACGCTGCGCTCCTGGGTCGGCGTGTCGGTGATGCGCTTGGTGGTCTTGAACTCTGTGGAGGTCGCGAACACTTCGCCGCGCGCCACGAATGCGATCTCTTTCCCGCTTGGCGATACGGCGAATTCGCTGACATCGTTTGACACCGGAATGGTTTTGGTGCTGACACCGTGGCCATCCACATTGATGTTGATGTCCAGCGCCTTGGGCTTGCCCTTCTCACCCGAGGTGTAGACCGTGCCGTGGTGCAGGAAGGCGAGCGTGCCGTCCTTGGCGCGGGTCAGTTCGCGGACCGGGTGTTTGGTGAATTTAGTGATCTGGTTCTGTTCACCGCTCTTCAGGTCCCGCTTCCAGACATTGAAGGTGTTGTCGGCTTCGTCAGAGGTGTAGAAGATGGCGTCGCCCTTGCCCCAGACGGGGTTATGGTCACCGCCCACATAAGAAGTCAGCTGTGTATGCGTGCCTGCCTTGGCGTCATACATCCAGATATCATGGGCGAAGGCGCTTTTGTCATGCTTCCGGAGGTCGCTTTCAAGCGCCTTTTCCTCGCGGTACAGAAGCTTCGTGCCGTCCTTGTTCCACTGCGCTTCCTGCGCAGGTGTCGTTAGTTCCATCTTCGGGGTGCCACCGGATGTGGACACGCTATACAGCTCCGAGAGGGCGCCGCGCGGGAAGCCGCTGCTGGCTGCACTGTCTGTACGGGTGGAGCTGAAAGTAACGGCGCTGTTGTCCGCGGTGAAATCATGCGGGATGTCGTCTGCGCTGTGGAAGGTCAGGCGCTTGGCCTCGCCCCCTTCAGCGGGCATGACGTAAATATCAAGGTTGCCGTTCCGGTCGCTTGCGAAAGCGATTTGTTTGCCGTCATGGGACCACACGGGGTGCCCGTCCCACGCTGCATTGACCGTCAGGGGCACGGCGGTGCCGCCCTTGGATGACACGCGGTAAATGTCGCCTTTGTAGGCCACCAGGACTGTGTCGCCGTCTGGCGAGATGGCCGCGTCGGTAAACCAGTCGCTGTTGGGTGCCGCGGTGGCTGAAAGGCTGGTGCCAGCAAGAAGGCCCAGCGCAAGCGCTGTCGTGTGTTTTTTGATCATGTGTTTCCCCCTTATGAAACATGTTTGCTTTTGTGGGGGAAACTTTAGCGAAAAAAGAGGGCGCGTCCAGCCTCAGCTGACACTATTGGCGCGGTTTGAACATAAAAAAAGCCGCCCAAAGTTGAGCGGCTTTTGGTGCTTATAACTTTGGTTTAATGTTCAGCTGCGTATGCTTCCACTTGCGCCCACACGCGCATCAGATTGCCGCCCAGGATTTTCTGGATATCAGCTTCTGAATAGCCGCGCTTCAGGAGCCCCTCGATCAGGCTTGGGTAGGATGCCACGTCCTTCAGGCCTACGGGCAGGCTGTCGCCCACACCGTCATAGTCTGACCCGATGCCCACAGCGTCCACGCCCGCGATTTCAACCACATGGTCGATATGGTCGAGCACGTCATCAAGGGTCGCGTAAGGGTAGGGGTTTTCCGCCCGGTACTGTTCGGTGAACTGGTCCTTCAGATCAGTCGAATCCTCAAGGCTCTCGTCTGCCAGATACTCAAGATAGGCTTCGTCACGCCCGACATTGTAGCCGTTGGCTTCCTCGGTCAGGAAGGCAGAGCCATAGTTGATCTGGATTACGCCGCCCTTGTCGGCGAGGGCCTTGATCATCACGTCGGACATGTTGCGCTCGAACCCCGGCGTGAAATGCCGCGCCGAGCTGTGGCTCGCGATCGGCGGTACAGCCGCGATCTCCATCACGTCGAAGAAGGCCTCGTCGGACACGTGGCTGATATCCACCATGATGCCCAGCTCGTTCATGCGCTGCACCACCTGCTTGCCGAAGTCCGACAGGCCATTCCATTTGCGCTCGGTGTCGTAGGACGAATCCGAGATATGGTTTGCCTTGGAATGCGCCAGGGTGATGTAGCGAATGCCGCGCTCATAGAAATAATCCAGGTTCGCCAGATCGCCTGCGATTGGCGAGCCATTTTCCATGCCAAGCGGCAGCGCGATAACGCCGTCTTTCATGGCTTGCTCGACGTCTGCGACCGACTTGGCGATGCGGAACTTGGTTGGGGCCGTGGCCACCATGCGTTCGACGATGCCGATCATCTCTTCGGCATGTTCTTTGGCGCGCGGCGTGCCGTCATAGCTTGCGGGTGTATAGATGGACATGAAAGGCACATTCAGGCCGCCCTTGATGGCGCGCGGATAGTCGAAATCGCCGGTCTCGGTGGCTTTGGATACATCCTCCCAGCCTGCATCAAGGCGGTAGGGCACATCGATATGGGTATCGACAATCATGGACTGCTGCGCGATGCGGTTCGCGTCCGCCGACAGGTCTTTCTGATCTTCGGCGCTTTCGGAACAGGCGGCAATGGCCAGCATGGATGCGGCTGCGAATAAGGCTCTCACGTGTTAGCTCCCCACTTTTATGATTTATAAAATGAATTGCTTACGTGGCTACCGCAGATTCATGGCGGCGGCAAGGCCGCCATGTGAAAATCGTGGGCGGCAGGCTTTTAGCCCAGGATTGCGCTGGCCACCCGGAAGGTGATGAAGGACGCGATATAGGCCAGGCCAAAGAGGTATGCCAGCATGAAGAGCGGCCATTTCCAGCCGCCCGTCTCACGCCGCGCCACCGCAATGGTAGACAGGCACTGGGGCGCGAAGATGAACCAGGCCATGAAGGAGAAGGCTGTTGGCAGGCTCCAGTTGGCGGCGATGGCGGCACGGACGCCGGCTTCGACCATCTCATCACTGCCGCCGATGGAATAGACTGTGCCGAGCGCCGAGATGGCCACTTCGCGGGCAGCCATGCCGGGTACCAGCGCGGCTGAGATTTCCCAGTTGAAGCCGATGGGCGCGAAGATCACTTCAAGCCAACCGCCGATAATGCCCACAAGGCTATAGCTGACGGGCGAAGCGGCCCCTTCAGGTGCGACCGGGAAGCTTGCGAAGAACCACAGAACAACAGTAACGCTGAGGATCATGGTGCCGGCGCGCCTGAGGAACAAGCGCGCCCGCTCATATAGGCCGGTCAGCACATATGCCAGCCGCGGTGACTGGTATTTCGGCAGCTCCAGCATGAAGGTGTGGGCCTTGCCCTTGGCGACTGTGCGTTTGAGAACAGCCGCGACAACAAGCGCGGAGACAATACCCGCCAGATACAGCGTGAACATTACCACACCCTGCAGGCCGACCCATTCACCGAACAGCGTCCGGTTCGGGATCACTGCACCAATCAGCACGGTATAGACCGGAATACGGGCCGAACAGGTCATCAGCGGCGCGATCAGGATGGTGGTCAGCCTGTCTTTCGGGTCTGCAATCGTGCGCGCGGACATGATGCCCGGGATGGCGCAGGCAAAGCTTGAAAGCAGCGGGATAAAGGCGCGGCCATTCAGGCCAACAGCGGCCATCAGGCGGTCCATCAGGAAGGCGGCGCGCGCCATGTATCCGGTGCTTTCAAGCACCAGGATGAAGGCGAACAGCACCAGAATCTGGGGCAGGAAGACAATAACAGCGCCCACACCGGCAAGGATGCCGTCCGAGAGGAAGCTGAGTAGCCAGCCTTCCGGCAGCAGGTCATGCACGCCAGTTTGCAAGTAGGCGATGCCGTCCTCGACCCATGTCATGGGTGTTTCGGCCCACGAGAACACGGCCTGGAACATCAGGAAGAGGACCATCAGCAGGATGATCGGCCCCGCAACCGGGTGCAGCAGCACGCTGTCCAGCATGCGGGTGGTTTTGTGGCCGATGCCTTCGCTTAGCGTCACGTCCCGGGCTATTTTTCGCGCAGCGCGCTGATAGTCGCGCACGCTGGAGCCGAAGTAGAGCGTGCTGGGCGCGCCCATCTGCAGCGCCTCAATGGTCTTTTCCTTCAGGTCCTGAAGGCCTTTTTTGCGCACAGCTACGGTTTCAACAATTGGCACGCCAAGCTTGTGGGACAGGGCATTCGCGTCGATGCTGATGCGCTCGCGCGCTGCAAGGTCCGTCATGTTGAGCGCGATCACCATCGGCACGCCAAGGGCCCGCAGCTCGATCACGAACCGAAGGTGCTGTGCCAGGTTGGTGGCATCCACGACGCAGAGGATGGCGTCCGGTCGGCGCTCAGCCTTGAAGGTGCCCTTCAGGACATCGGTCGTGACCGCTTCGTCCGGGCTTCTGGGCGTCATGGAATAGGTGCCGGGCAGGTCGACAAGCTCGATATGGTCGTTGCCCAACATCGGCCCTGTGCGCCGTTCGACGGTCGCGCCAGGATAGTTGGCCACCTTCTGTCGCAGCCCCGTCAGGGCATTGAAGAGGGCGGATTTACCGCAGTTGGGGTTGCCGACAACTGCGACAAGCGAAGGGGCACTCATACAAGCTGGACCTTGACAATATTTGCTTCACGGCGGCGCAATGCCACGATCATGCGACCGATGCGGACGGCAATGGGATCGCGCCCAAAGAGGCTTTGGTGCAGTACTTCTACCTCCAGCTCTTCGGCGAATCCCATCTCGCGCAGGCGGTCGGCGATATCCGGGGCGACATCAGGAATGCCATTGGCATCTAGGGCGATCACATGGCCGAACATGCCGGGCTTCATAGTTCCAAGCGCCACTAGCGTCTCTGTTGAGGCTGGCGCTTTGCCGTCGATTTTTTGTTCCTGATTCATGGGGCGCACGCACCTTGAAAGCATTAAAATGAGAATGGTTCTTAATAATGGGTGGCTCTTAGCACGGAAGTCAAGCGCGAACAAGTCCGAACGAAACTCTTGGGGTTGGCAATTTGCCGCAGTATGATGTGCGCAAAGGGAGATTTTATGCAGGCAGGCTATCCTTCAAGCTGGTACGCCCATTCGGTGGGCGATCATGACGACTATCCCGCGCTTTCAGGCAGCCACCGGGCTGATGTATGCATCATCGGCGGTGGCTTTACGGGCTTGTCGGCGGCCTGCACGCTGATGGAGGCGGGCAAGAGCGTCATTCTGCTGGAGGCACATCAGGTGGGCTGGGGCGCGTCCGGGCGAAACGGCGGACAGATGATCCGCGGGTTCGTCGGACAGGAAAAGCTGGCCAAGCGCTATGGCGAAG
>JBNKYQ010000157.1:0-7284 GCA_050300975.1 Kordiimonas sp. | reverse complement strand
GATCTTGTTCAAGACCACAAGGCCATCAGCTTCGCGCTTGTCCACGGCACCTGCAAACTGTTCATAGACGGAATCATCAAGGAATTCCCTGAGCGTTTCCTTGTCGCCTTTCCAGAAGGCCTCGAGGATCATCTCATAGGCTGCCTTGGCGCCGGTGATGAAGGTATTCACATCGAAAGACCGGTCGGCATGCCGGATATCCTGATAGGCTTTCCTCAGCGCCGGGTTCTGTTCCATGTCGATGACAGTCTCATTGCCCATGATCACGGCAGGACGATCATCAGCATCATCGTCGTCCATCCCGCCGGATGGGCCGGACCGGCTGTGCATGCCGCCCGCTGCCGGGGGAAGCGGTTCGTTGCCCGTCTTTTTCCCGAGCTCGGAGCGCAAGCGCAGGAAGATAAAGGCCGCGATCATTGCCAGAATTACTAATTCCATGGTTTTACTGTCTCTTTATTGGTTTTTATGCGCCGAATTTCCGTCCGACTATTGACCTAGGGGTCAAGCCTTCCCTTATAGATAAGGGTAATCGTTAGAAAGAACAAGAAATGCCCTTAATCATATTTCTGTTAATTTTGGCCCTGCCGGTGGTCGAACTGGCTATCCTGATCGACATCGGCGAGGAGATCGGTGCGCTACCGACTGTTGCGCTCTGTATCCTGACGGCGGCCGTAGGGCTTTCCCTTGTCAAGCGGCAGGGCATGCGCGTGTTCCAGGACATGCAGGCCGCGTCACAGGGCGGCGGCGCCCTTGGTGCCAGCCTCGTGCACGGCTTCTTTCTGGCGATCGCGGGGGTCTTCCTCTTCATTCCGGGCTTCATGACAGATTTTGTCGGCGCGCTTCTCCTGATCCCGCCGGTGCGGCTGGCCTTGGGCAAGCTCGGGTTGGCCCAGTTCGTCGTCCACCGGGGACAAGCACGCCCCCATGAGACCATCATCATCGAAGGGGAATATTGGGAAGAAAGGTCTGGAGAGGATACCACACAGCCTCGCCTCAGGGAAAAGGACGACCCGGACAACCGATAAATTAGGAAATCCGCCATTTTTGGCGCATTTGCATATTGTTCAATCGATCAATCCATGCTAGCCGTTTGCCCCAGATTTGCCGACCCTGTTGGTTTTTGGGGGGCTGGCACCAATTAAAAGAGTGAAAAAATGGCAGAAAATGAATTCGGCAATGACCAGGCACCCGTTGGCGGCCCAGCACCTGAAGGTGCAGAAGGACCACAGGCTGGCGTTATTGCGCAGTATGTAAAAGACCTTTCTTTTGAAAACCCGAACGCGCCGGCAAGCCTGCAGGCGCTGGCTGGCCAGAAGCCTGCCATCGACGTCAATGTGAACGTCGGCGTTCGTAAAATGAATGACGAAGTCTATGAGGTAGAGCTGAAGATCTCTGCAAAAGCAACGGCCCCTACCGAAGGTGGCGGCGACCAGGTTGCTTTCGTGGTTGAGCTTGCATACGGCGCCCTCTATGGCATCCGTAACGTGCCTGAAGAAGCGCTGAAGCCGTTCCTTCTGATCCAGGCACCTTCCATGATGTTCCCGTTTGCGCGCCGCATCATTGCTGACGCAAGCCGGGATGGCGGGTTCCCGCCGCTCCTTCTGGAGCCAATCAACTTCGAAGCGCTTTTCCGTGCCCAAGCGGCGCAGGAAGCGCAACAAGCCCAGGCTGCTTCGGCGGCTGACGGCGGCGAAGAACCGACGCCGGTTAATCTTAATTAATCGGCTAGGAAAATTTCCGAAATGCGGCCGGCTGTCTGGGTTCCCTGGACAGCCGGTTTCCTTTTGTGGCCCAGAGAACTAGGCCACCTTTCCGTGCTTTTCTGACGCCTGCCGCCTGCGGTCAAGCCGGTCTGCCATCATGGCGCTGACGGCCTCAACAAGGGCTGGTTCTGCCACATCCGGGTGCCCGCCGACAAAGGGTGGGGCCGGGTTATATTCAAGCCCAAGCTGGATGGCTTTTGCCACTCCTTCGCCCGCAAGCTCTGCCGCGACCGTCAGCGCAAAATCGATCCCCGCTGTCACGCCACCGCCCGAGAAACGGTTGCGGTCCCTGACAACGCGACCTTCGGTGGGAACCGCGCCGAAAGGCTTCAGATAATCAAGCGATGTCCAGTGGCTGGTGGCCTTGTAGCCGTCAAGCAATCCCGCGGCCCCCAGGATCAGCGACCCAGTGCAGACAGACGTGATGTATTTAGCGCCCGCGCCTTGGGTGCGCAGGAAGTCCATGATCTCCGCGTCATCATACCATTCGTCCACATGCGGTCCGCCGGGCACCACCAGCACGTCAAGCTGCGGGCAGTCCTTCAGCGTGACCGACGGCAGGATCATGAGGCCGCTGTCTGACGTGATGGGGTCAAGCGTCTTCGCCGCCACATGAACTTTGGCGCCCGGCACGCGGGCCAGCACCTCATAGGGGCCGGTGAAATCCAGCTGTGTCAGCCGTGGGTAGATCAGGAAGCCAATATTGATGGTCATTTTATCTCTCTCCGTGTCTTGATCGGGTGCCGCCATCTTGGCCTTGATCCCGATTGGCTGATATGACAAATTATTATTAATTTCTGCCAATCATGAAAGAGCGAGCCATGACCGGGCCCACACGAAAGATCGTCTTCATCGCCTACAATGGCGCGCAGGTACTGGATATCACCGGCCCCTTCCAGGTATTCGCCAGCGCCAATGAGGAACTGCCTGCGCCCGCCTATGAGCTGGTGCTCGCCAGCCTCGACGGCGATGCTGTACGGTCAAGCTGTGGCCTCACCATGGCTGCTACGCCACTTGTCAGCGTGCGCCCGCGCGGGATCGACTCGCTTCTGGTTGTGGGTGGCGAGGGCCGGGACGTCCGCCGTGTGGCCAACAAGGCGTCAACGCTGGACTGGATCAGGGAAGCCGCAACCACCACACGCCGGGTCGGTTCCGTTTGTACCGGCACTTTCCTGCTGGCAGCGGCTGGCCTGACAGACGGGCGGCGTGTTGCCACCCACTGGAAGGCGACAGGCGCGCTCGACCACCTGTACCCGGATACATGCGTGGACGCCGATGCCATCTATGTGGAAGACGGCCCTTTGTGGACATCCGCCGGTGTCACCGCGGGCATCGATATGGCGCTGGCGCTGGTGGAAAAGGACCTTGGGCGCGACGTGGCCATGCGGATCGCACGGCGCCTGGTGGTTTATGCCCATAGGCCCGGCAGCCAGACGCAGTTCAGCAGCCTCCTCAAGGGCCAGAGCAGGGCCACAGGCAGCTTTGGCCGAACACTGGAGTGGATGCAGGCGAACATGAAGGGCGCCATTACGGTGACGGACGCGGCCGAGCAGGCAGGCATGAGCGAACGCAGCTTCCACCGCAAGTTCGTATCCGAGATGGGCGACACCCCAGCGCGGTATCTGGAAAAGCTGCGGCTTGAAGCCGCGCGCACGCTTCTGGAAAGCCCCGACCTGCCGCTCAAGACAGTCGCGGGCGAAAGCGGGTTCGGCACGCCCGTGCGGCTCATTCAGGCTTTTGAGCGCACCTTTGGCCTTTCGCCCACGGCCTACCGCAAACTGCATGGGGTGAGATAGGGCCTAGCCCTTCAGGAAATCCTGCCACACGGGGTGTGCTGCGATCAGGTCAGCGACCATCTGGTAGCCGCCCTCAAGGGGGTGGGTGCCACCATTCGCCAGCGCTTCCTCGCGCCACAGGTCGGATGCCGCCACGTCAGCGCAGATATCCACGTAAGAGACGCGGTTGATGCGGGCGATCATGCCCATCTGGCGTGCCATATCGCCAATGCGGCCGCTGGCGGGCGCGTCACCCACCACCGGCAGCGCGCTGACAAACAGCGTCGGGGCCATCGCGCGCGCCGCCATCATGATGGCCTTGGCGTTCTTCAGCCGGTTCACCTCATTGATGGTCACCCGGCGGTGCTCGTTCAGGAGCGCGTCATTTGTGCCCACCATGAACACCAGCCGGTCAAAGCCGTGACCTTCGGCCTCAGCCTGCCAGCGGTCCCTGATGTCTTCGCTAGTGTCGCCCGCCTCACCAAAATTCTCATAGTCCACACCGGCGGCTTCGCAAAGTCGGCCCACCCAACCTTTCCCGGTCGGGTCGCCCGTGCCCGCTACAAAGTCATCGCCAAAAAATCCGATTTTCATGGCTATTTCGCTGCTTTGGTCAGCCGGAGAAGCGCGCGGGCGCAGATCACATCGGCGGGGTTGCCGGTGGTTTTGCAGTCGATCTCAGCCTCAAGAAGGATATCTAGCGCCATCTCAATCTTGCGGGAGCCCAGCGCTGAAGTTCGCCCATGAAGCGGTCGCGTTCGCCAAAGAAGACAGGCGGGCGCAGCTTGTTGACGGCTTCCGACGCGTTCATGCCCTGGTCCATCATGCCGCGCGCCTGATGGAAGCGCATCAGGCGCATCTGCAGGTGCCTCAGGATCGGGATCGCGCTGTGGCCTTCGGTCCAGGCCCGTTCGATCAGCCGGTCGAGGCTCTTGAGGTTGCCTGCCGTCACGGCTTCGGCGATCTGGTTCAGCCCCATGGCCGACGTGTCGCCCACACAGGCCTTGGCGTCGGCGAGCGTTACCTGCCCGCCTTCACTGCCCTTATAGAGCACCAGCTTTTCAAGCTCCCCGCGCGAGACCATACGGTCGCCGCCCAGGTTTTCCACCAGATAGGCCACCGCGTCCTGGGTGGCCGAAAGCCCGGCGTCCGAGAGCACTGTCTGGACCAGGCCCATCAGGTCCTGCATGCTGTCTTCATAACAGGCGATGGCCAGGCCGTTCTTGGCGCCTTCCATCAGCTTCCTGAGCGAAGAGGTGGGTTTGAGATCCCCTGCCGTGATGGTCAGAAGACCATCGCCCTGCTCCGACCCGAGCACAAGCTTGACCGCTTCGGTGCTTTCGTTCCCGGCGCCTTCAAGACGCACAAGGCGCCTGCCACCCATCATGGAGATGGCCGAGACTTCGTCCAAGAGGAGCGAAGGGTGTTCCTTGATGTCGGCAAGGCTTGGCCGCGCTACCTGGAAGGGATCTGATAGGTCTTCCGCGACCTGCTTGCCGATTTTTTCGGCCCGTTCGCGCACCAGCCCGTCATCCCGACCGAACACCAGAACCGCCCGGATGGATGGGTCCAGCTTGTTCAGGATCGCCTGGATTTCGCGGGGTTTTACCTTCACGGGGTCTCGGCCTCTACCTTGGTGAAATAGAGCGCGAGCCGCCGGTGGATGCGCTCGGCAAGCTCAAGCGCCAGGCGGCGGGCGCTGTCTTCGCGCTGGGTCACGGACGCGAAGTCCGACAGCACCAGGTCATAGGACGTACGGGCGCGCATATCCTCGGTGAAGACAATCTCTTCGCCGTCCAGCTTGGTGAACATCACATGGGCCACCAGCGTCAGCTGTTCCTGTGTCGCGGCGGCGTCAGGACGGATACCGTAACCCTGCGTGCTTTGCTCGAGCGTCACGGTCAGGCGGTAGTCTGCCGCGGCGCCAGTGTTCAGGCGGTCCAGCAGGCGGTTGCGCATCACCTGGCCGAGCCGGTCCGCGATGGGCGCAACCTCGATCCCCGCCAGGTGCGCCTGCATGGCGCGCGACGATCCACCCGCTTCATAAAGCGGGCGGAAGCCACAAGCGCTCAGCAGCAGGGCCGCGGCTATGACGAGGAGACCGCGCATCAGTTGGCCACGATGTTGACGATACGACCGGGCACCACGATCACTTTGCGGATGGTGTTGCCTTCGGTGTATTTCTTGACGTTCTCAAGGCCGAGCGCGAGCGCTTCCACGTCTTCCTTGGCCATATCCTTCGCCACCTCGATGGTGTCGCGCACCTTGCCGTTCACCTGCACCGCCATCTTGACCGTGTCATCGACCGTCAGCGCCTTGATCGCCTGCGGCCAAGCGGTTTCAGACACCAGCGTCTTGTGACCAAGCGCTTCCCAAAGCTCTTCCGCCAGGTGCGGCATCATCGGGCCGACAAGCAGCACAAGTGTCTCGAGCGCTTCGCGGAGCGCTTCAGGCGCGCCGTCACCCAGGCATTTGCCGCCAACCGCATTGGCGAATTCATAAAGCCGCGCAACGGCCTTGTTGAAATGCAGGTTTTCAATGTCTGCGGTCACACCCTCGATGGTTTTGTGTGTGGCTTTCCGAAGCGCAAGCGCACTGTCGGACAGGCTTTCGGGCATGGCTGAGCCCACAGCTGCAAAATCAGACGGCGGCGTCATCACCAGGCGGTAGACGCGCTGGGCAAAACGCCAGGCGCCTTCAATGCCGGCTTCGGTCCACAGAAGGTCACGCTCTGGCGGGCTGTCGGAAAGCACGAACCAGCGCGCCGTATCTGCGCCGTACTGGTCGATAATGTCGTCGGGGTCGACCACATTCTTCTTCGACTTGGACATTTTCTCAACCCGGCCTTCAGTGACTTCAAGGCCATTGTCCGTACGGAACAGGGAGCCGTCCTCTCGTGCGCGCACAAGTTCGGGGAACACCCACTCGTCGTCGCTGTCCTTGTAGGTCACATGGTTCACCATGCCTTGCGTGAACAAGCCCTCGAACGGCTCTTCAACAGTAGTGCGGCCCACGTGCTTGAGCGCACGGGTGAAGAAGCGGGCATAGAGGAGGTGCAAAATCGCATGCTCCACACCGCCAATATATTGGTTCACCGGCAGCCATTCGTTGACCACATCGCTGTCGAACGGCTCATCCGCGTTCGGCGTGCAGAAGCGCAGGAAATACCAGGACGAATCCACGAAGGTGTCCATCGTGTCCGTCTCGCGCACGGCTTTTTTGCCGCAGCTTGGGCAGTTTGTGTGCTTCCAGGTCGGGTGATGCGCCAGCGGGTTGCCTGGCTTGTCGAAGCTTACGTCCTCAGGCAGTTCAACCGGCAGCTGGTCGGATGGCACTGGCACCACGCCGCAGTCGTCACAGTGGACAAACGGGATCGGCGTGCCCCAATAGCGCTGGCGCGATACGCCCCAGTCACGCAGGCGGAAGTTGACCGTGCGTTCGCCCCAACCTTCTTTTTCCGCCAGGTCGATCATGTGGGCCTTGGCGTCCATGGCATCCATGCCGTCAAGGAAGCGGCTGTTGATCATCTTGCCCGGGCCTGTGTAGGCTTCGGTACCAATTTCGAACGACACCGCGTCTTCGCCTTCCGGCAGCACCACGGGCACCACGGGCAGGAGGCGACGATGGACAGGACGGACAGCGGCTGGAGTGTGCTCGACGAGGCGAGGGGCGTGTGGCTCCGCGACTACAGCTTCGGACCCGGGAGGGCGAACACCTTCGTCGTCGCCGGAGACGGCAAGGTCGTC
>JBNKYQ010000156.1:0-7310 GCA_050300975.1 Kordiimonas sp. | reverse complement strand
TATTTCGCCACGCCCAGGATCATGGTCACTGCTGTGGATGTTATCGCGTTGCCGATCTGCTGCAATCCGCCCTGCGCCTGCTGGGCATTCTGCATGGACAAGCTGATGGAGTGCGCCATGGTCTGGTAGACAAGCCCCATGGCCTTCAGGCGGTCGAGTGCATTCAGGTAGTCGCCAAAATGATCGCTCTGGCGTCTGACCGGTTCTTCCCATGTCAGCCCCAGCCATGTGAGGTCCTCATAAATGCCGTCCACGAATTCGTTGCGGCACCGAACCGTATCAATGTCTTCAATGCGCAGCAGGAACCGCCCGCCCGTGTCCCTCGCCCGCCGGTAGGCCAGAAGTGCGGAATAGGCATGCCCCTTGTGCAGCCTTCCTGTGGGGCTGGGGGCAAAACGGGTCACAAGCTGGTCCGGCGCTTCTGTCATGGCCGCACTTTAGAAAGAAGTGCTGAACATGGAAACGGCAAAATGTCGGGCACAGCGAGACTATTCCGGAATTGCACAGGCTGCCTTATTGATGGCAGCGGCCAGTTCAACGTGGTTGATGGGTTTACCGACGCAGTCGTTCATACCGGCCTCCAAATAGGCCGCCTTGTTTTCCGGCATGACGTCGGCGGTAAGGGCAATAATGGGGATGCGGGACCTGGCGTCAGAGAGGGCACGAATGCGACGGGTTGCTTCAGTGCCGGACATTTCAGGCATTCTGACATCCATCAGGATTAGGTCGAAATCATTTTCGTCAGATACCAGTCGCAAAGCTTCAATGCCGCTTTCTGCGATGGTTGCCTTGTGACCCAATTTCTTCAGGGCGTTTTGGATGATCATCTGGTTGATTTCATTGTCCTCGGCCACAAGGATGGACAGAGCCTGGTGCCCGGCCTCTGTGGGTTCGATTGTCTCCGTTTCCTTTGGCAGGTCGTCGATGCTCGCAGGCCCGTAGGGCACGGAGAACCAGAAGGCACTGCCCAGCCCTGGCGTGCTTTTTACCCGAATTTCACCGCCCATGCGGTCCACCAGCTTCTTGCAGATGGCCAGGCCAAGCCCTGTGCCGTGGTATTTGCGGCTGGTGGAGGCATCAGCTTGTTCAAATTCCTCAAACAGGCGAGAGAGGAGTTCTTTGTCCATGCCGATACCGGTGTCGATTACCTCAAACTCAAGCTGCTTTTTGGCTGCGTCGTGGCCGCAAACCAGTGTCACAGATCCGCGATCAGAGAATTTCACGGCGTTGCCCAGCAGGTTCATCAATACTTGCCTGAGGCGCGTAGGGTCAGCTGACACAGCCTCGGGAAAGCCCTTGGCAACCTTCGCTGTTATTTGCAGTGTCTCTTTCTTCTCTGCCGGGCAAGTGTGATAAAACATCTGCACCACGTCATTTGCCATGGACGCCGGGTTGAAGGGGATGGATTCGATTTCGAACTTGCCTGCATCCAGCTTTGAAATGTCCAGAATGTCGTTGAGTATGCGAAGCAGCGCTTCTGCGGCAGATTTTATCTTACCCACCTTTGTCTTGCTGTCATCGGACAGCCTGTCTTCCAGCAGCATGTCGGCAAACCCGAGGATGCCTGTCATCGGGGTTCGGATTTCGTGGCTCATGGTGGCAAGGAAAGCGCTTTTGGCCTTGTTGGCGATTACGGCTTGCTTTTCTGCACGCCGGCGCTCTGCCATTTCCCGTAGAATGCGGTGAAGCCCGAAACCGAATAATAGCGCAGTCAGAAGCGTGGTTATCATGACAGGTGTGAGGGCCTTCATGCGCGACGCCCAGATGGTCTCGGCCGGAACATGTGCAACAAGCTTGAGCGAGAGATTTTCCGCCACGGTCAAATGGCTCTCGGAAACGCCGATGGTATCCCAAGTCCAGTGGCCTGCAGCAGTTTCTAAGTGGCCGTTCCTGGCCGAATTTATCTTTTGCCATGCTTTTGGATTGCGAGTGCCCAGCGTTTCCGATTTCCCCAGCATGAAGCCCCATTCGTCGGCGGGGTTTGGCGATTTCAGCCAGAAGCCATCGGCATTCAGCAGCATAATATTTTCATCGGCTGAATAGCTGATGATCCGGTCGAGCATGGGCTTGGCGGAGATATTCAGCACCAGGATGCCGCGGGGTATGCCTGTGCCGTCAATCAGCCGAAGAGCCATTCGGACAACGGGTACAAAGGGGCGCTGGACCACGCCGTTTTCCACGTTCAGATCAAGGGGGGAAACATAGAGCTCAGACGGCCCAAGCTGAAGGCCGCTCTGTACATAAGGACGGCGGCTTTTGTCCTGCAGGTCGTTCGAGGCCACTCTCCTCACATCGGCGGGGGAAAACTGATCAATCCTGACAATTTCCATGCCGTCCTCGTTAATCCAGCGGACCTGGGCATAGTCGGGGTTGCGCATCAACAGTGTGGTGAAGGCGTTGGCCACTTCATCAAGGTCCGGGTGTGGCCCGCTGATGGCCTGCCGCATTCTCGGTTCAAGGGCAGCCACACTATAAAGGTGGCTGGCGGGAAGCCTGAGACTGGATTGGAGCGACTGGCTGGCAAGGCGGACAGAAAGCGTTTCGCGGGCGACAAACTGGTCGTTCAGGCGTGTGTAGGCCATCTGCCCGGCATAGAAGCCGAACACGGCAATCACGGCCAGCCCGACAATGAGCCACATCGTGAAACGTTTGCCTGATATGCTTTTAGTCACCATCATATCCAAGTAGAGGAACCGCTGCTCAGAACGACCAAGCAACTGTTCCTTATTTACTACGCATATTCCAGTTGCCTTGGATTAAATTAATAGTTGAATACTTTCGATGCGGTTAACTTGCCTGCTCAAATCTACTGAATGTGAAAGAAAAGCATGGCGTTTGCTGGAGGCCGGGCTTTGCCCTAAGGCTTCTTGCTCGTGCTGAGGCTCATGAGTTAGATTGCCGGGAGGGGGCAAAGATGACCATACCGCGCATTGCAGCGAAAGAGATACCGATCCACAGCCGGCGGGCGCTGAAGGCACTGGCGCGACGGATTGCGCGCACGATCACCCGCTATCCGTACTTTGCTGTGGTTTCCGGCTTTGACACTGCGGCCAATGAGGCCGAGATCAAGGCGATTGCGAGCATGATGGGGGGTCTTGGCCGTCGGGCGCCAGACGTGCCGCCCGCGCTTTCCTTCACCCGCGTGTCCGTGAACCCGGACGCCGTGCGCCGCACCAGGAAGGCCACGGCCTACAGCCGGACGCACCTGCCGCTTATGCCCCACACGGACAGCAGTTATCTGGCCGAGCCGCACGACCTGGTGGCGTTCCA
Source organism: Kordiimonas sp. (assembly GCA_050300975.1). Taxonomy (GTDB): domain Bacteria; phylum Pseudomonadota; class Alphaproteobacteria; order Sphingomonadales; family Kordiimonadaceae; genus Kordiimonas. Next base: position 4,040 of record JBNKYQ010000156.1, on the reverse strand, counting down.
GTGCGTGGTGGCGGACGAAGGCGGCGGCGAAAACGCCATGGTGGCGATGGATGATGTGCTGGACTGCCTTACGCCAGAGGAAATCGAGCGCCTTCATGCGCCGGCCTTTCCCTTCTCCCGCGGCTATTTCCCGGTACTTGAAGGGGATGCGTGCGAGGCGACGATCCGCTACTACCGCACCCAGATTGATCAGGCGGTCGCGGACGGCGCGACGCTGAGCGAGACAGACCGCGCGCTCCTGGACCAGCTGGATGAGGCCTTGGCGGGCAAGGCGCGGCGCTTTGTTTTCAAGCTTAAGGAAGGTGAGGCGGTTTTCTTCGCCAACCGCAAGGTGCTGCACGCCCGCACCGGGTTCGCCGAGGACAGCAACCGCACGCTGTTTCGGGTACGGCATTCGCTTGACCTCAAGAGGGCGGCGCGGGGCGGGATACTGGCTTGGCTCTCGGGCCTCAAGGACCGGACTGAGGAAGAACACACCGCCGAGGACCCCTTGAAGGCCTTGCGTGAACAGGTTGCGCACAACCCTGATGACCCGGATCTGGTCCGGCGGCTGTCGAAATTGTTGGCGGTGCGCGGCGCTTTCACCGAAGCGGCATCCTGGAACGAGAGGGCGCTTGAGCTCACCCCGTCCGGCTACGACAATCTGCTCCTGCGCTCCTGCCTGCGCCATGACGCGGGCGATTTGGCAGGCGCGCAAGCCGCACTGGGGCTGCTGGCCAGCCACTATCCGTTCGAGTTCCCGCGGCGGGTGAAGCCCGGCCGCCCCAATCTGTTGCGCGTCCGTGGCCTGAAGGATGCGAAATATCAGCTGCGCGCTTCAGAGCGCGGCTTTGAGCCATCGCTTGAAGGCGGGCATTTCTCGGTCTCAAACTTCCTGAATGAGCAGCGCTACAATGTCTGCCTGCATAATGTTTTTGACACGCCCGCTGCCTGGCCGGACGACAGGCCCGCACCTGATATCGTCTTGAACACCATTGCCTGCGCCGACAGGATGACCGACAGCCTGAAGGCCCTGTCAAAGTTCCTGGCGGCATGGCCGGGCGTGCCGGTTATCAACCACCCTGACAAGGTGCTGCAGACCACCCGGGAACAGAACTGTCGCCGGTTGGGGGCTATCGACGGTGTGGTGTTCCCGAAAACAGAGCGTGTGCATTGGGACGGCGGCGACACCGGCAGCATGGTGTCCGCGATCACTGAGAAAGGCTTCAGCTATCCGCTGGTGCTGAGGCCGGTTGAAACCCATACCGGGGTTGAAGTGGCGCTGGCGGCGGACACTGAGGCGGTGCAGGACTATTTCAAAGCCGCGCGTGCAGGCCGGGATTATTACTTCATCCAGTATCATGACCTGTCGGACGCGCGCGGCCATTTCCGCAAAAGCCGCACCTTCTGCATTGATGGCCGCTATTACCCGGTGGCCAGCCTTGTGCATTCTGGCTGGAATGTCCATTCCGGCGACCGCTACAGCCTGATGGCGGACAGCGAAGACATGCAGGCGGCAGAGCAGGCCTACCTGAGTGATTTCGAAGGCTGGCTGGGGCCGGAGAATATGGCGCGGCTCGAGGCGGTCAGGGAGCGCGTCGACCTGGAGTTTTTTGGCATCGACTTCTGCAAGCTGGAAGACGGGCGCCTGTTCATTTTCGAATGCAACGCTGCCATGCGCCACAACTATGACCATGTCGGCGCTTTCCCCTATACCGAGCCCTATCTGGACCGGGTATCTGACGCCTTTGACGCGATGCTTGAGGCCCGGGCGGGCATAACGGCCCAAGATTGGGAGAAAATGGCGGCGCGCGCCCGCCAATTTTAGCCTTTTGAAGCGAATCGGGCGAATCACAACATAATGCTTTGTCATCATGGCGTAACACTGTATCTTGTATGTATGACCTGTCGGAGTTGAAGCCCTTATGTTTGCGGGGCGGTGCCGATGGTGGGCGTCGGTACCCTTTCCGACTTGTCGGGGGGAATATGACTATGGGTGTTAACTTTACGCCCCACTTACCCAGCCCGGACAGTTGTCCGGCCCTTGTGCTGAACGCCGATTACCGGCCGCTCAGCTATTTTCCTTTAAGTCTGTGGAACTGGCAAACGGCCCTCAAGGCCGTTTTTTTGGATCGGGTATCGATCCTGTCGAACTATGACCGCGAGGTGCATTCGCCCTCATTGGCCATGCCGCTGCCGAGCGTGATTGCGCTCAAGAAATATGTGCGGCAACCGAAGTATCCGGCCTTCACGCGCTTCAACCTGTTCCTGCGCGATGAATTCACCTGCCAATATTGTGGCTCGACGGAGGAGCTGACATTTGATCATGTCATCCCCCGAAGCCAGGGCGGCAGGACAAGCTGGACCAACATTACGGCAGCGTGCGCGCCGTGCAACCTCAGGAAGGGGGGTAGAACACCAGAAGAAGCGCACATGTTCCCGCGGCGTAAGCCCATGAGGCCCACGGCCCATGAGCTTCATGAACACGGTCGCCAGTTCCCGCCAAACTATCTGCATGAAAGTTGGCGGGATTTTCTTTACTGGGATGCAGAGCTCGAGCGTTGATACGGCAGTATTGTGTGCCCCAGCAACGATGTGGATGCTGAAACAAGTTCAGCATGACAGCGGTTGGTTTGGCCTGGGGGTCCCTTTTCTCGTCACCCTGAACTTGGTTCAGGGTCCATGAACACAGTTGTCCGAAGGATGTTTCGGCTTTCCGCCGTATCAGGCCCTGGGTGCCAGATATGGAAGGAGGCCATATGTCAGATATTTCTGCCATTGGTGGTGGCCAGGGGTTTCGACCGCCGCCACCACAACCGCTCTCGCATGATCAGAAAAGCCTGATCAGCGAGGCGCTTTCAAACTTTGATCCCGAAACCCTGACGGAAGAAGACGCGCAGGCGATCGTATCTGCCTTCAAGGACGCAGGCATCCGCCCGGGGCGTGAGCTCGCTTCCGCGATGGAAGAGCTTGGCTTCGATGCGCGCGCGGTGGGCGAGCTTGCGGGTGTGGAACGCCCGAAGAGCCCGCCGCCTCCGCCGCCGGGAGATGCCCAGTCCCTCAACACCGAAGGCCTGCAGACCATTGAGGATATCCTTGAAGGCTATGACCTGACGAACCTGACCGACGAGGACGAGGAAAGCATCCTGACCGCGTTTGAGGACGCAGGCCTGATCGGCGAACAGGGGTCGGTGTTCAACCTGACGGTCTGAGTCGGGAGCATGTGCCGAGTATGGAAAGGCGGTCTCGTGCTTGAGGCCGCCTTTTCTTCAGGTTGGCTTATATGGGTCATGCTGAACTTGTTTCAGCATCCACTATATATTGGGAAAAATTCGCGAAGCTGCGCGCATGGACCCTGAACCAAGTTCAGGGTGACGGCATGAACGCAATGTCAGACCCGTTTGGAGATCCAGATGGCCGCTTTGCAGCCCGCCTTGATGGCGGCAGAGAGGACCGGGTAGCCCACGGCTTCTTCAGCACCGTGCTCTTCGGCGATCTTCTTGTGCTCCACCTCTTCGGCCTGGAACTTTTCGATCACTTCTTCAAGCTCTGGGTCTTTGCCCTTCAGCTTGTCGCGCTGGTGCTGGTAATGGTCGTCGATCACTTCTTCGACCGCCTGCGTGCAGGCCATGGCGGCCTTTTCGCCCATCAGTGCGGTGGTGGCGCCAAGGGCGAAGCCAGCCACGTGCCAGAAGGGTGTCATCAGCGTGGGGCGTACGCCGCGTTCGCTGATCATCTTGTTGAAGCGGTCCAGGTGAACTTCTTCCTGCTCATACATGTGCTTCAGAAGTCCCGCCTTGGGGTGCTTGTCCCCCATCACAGCGCGCTGGCCCGCGTAAATCCGCACCGCGCCATATTCGCCCGCGTGGTCGACGCGGATCATGCGCTCGGTCTCCTCAGCCAACGTCCGGTCCCCCGGCAGCGGGCGCGCAGGCGCCTCTTTTTCAAGCGTTGGTTTCGGGAGTGGATTTTTGTTTGTTTTGCTCATGGTCAGCTCGTCTTCAGGACCTTGCCTTGTTTGCGCAAAACACCGTCATGGCGGTTGCGATCATGAAATTATA
>JBNKYQ010000155.1:0-7311 GCA_050300975.1 Kordiimonas sp. | reverse complement strand
ACAATAGCCGCTGATGGGCCTTCTGTTCAAGTCGTCATTTGCACGAATTTGCCACCTTAGGCCAAAAAATCCGGTTTTTCGGGGCCTTTTTATGCGACAAAGCAGCGCACCACCCGATTCCGCCCCCAGGAAACCGCTGTTGCGCGCGCTTCCTGCATTGACTTGCCCCGGTGGCCTTGGCACTAATCTCAACCGCACTTTATTCAACAGCCCGGAAAGAAACCGTCATCATGGCAAGCCACACCACACAGGATACAGACAAGCTGATCGCCTTCCAGGGCGAGCTTGGTGCCTATTCCCACATGGCGTGCCAGGCCAAGTTTCCCGATATGGAGCCGCTGTCGACCCCCAGTTTCGAGGATGCGCTGGCAGCCGTGCAACAGGGCCGGGCGCGCCTTGCCATGATCCCGATCGAGAATTCGACTGCGGGCCGCGTGGCGGACATTCATATCCTGTTGCCAGGCAGCGGGCTTTTCATCATCGGTGAGCATTTCGAGACCATCCGCCACTGCCTGCTGGGTGTCAAAGGCGCGGATGAGGGCACGCTCAAGACCGTGAAAAGCCATGTTCAGGCGCTGGGCCAGTGCCGGAAGAACCTGCGCGAGCTTGGGATTGAGCGCCTGCCCTATGCTGACACCGCCGGGTCCGCAAAACATGTGGCTGAACTGGGTGACCCATCGGTGGGTGCCATCGCCAGCGAACTGGCGGCGGACGTGTATGGCCTCGATATCATCCGCAAGGATTTCCAGGACGAAGGCCACAACACCACGCGTTTCGTTGTCTTGTCACGCGAACCGCTTGCGGCTGAGGACCTGGCCGGCCCGGTGATGACCAGCTTCACTTTTGAAGTCAGGAACATCCCGGCGGCGCTTTATAAGGCGCTGGGCGGATTCGCTACCAACAGCGTCAATATGACCAAGCTCGAGAGCTATTACGAATCGGACAGCTTCACCGCGACCGAGTTTTATGCTGACATCGAAGGCCATGAAGGCATGGAAAATGTCCACCGCGCGATGGAAGAACTTCGTTTCCACACCAAGCGAGTGAACGTGTTGGGCACCTATGAGCAGGAACGCCGCCGCGGACTGACCTGATGCTGGCCTGACCCTGGCCTGACCCTGTCACCATGGTTTCATTTGATCCACCCCCAACTATCCATTACGCTCGTAGCTGAGCTGAGATTGGTTGGGTGGACCATGCGAAACAGAACCCGAAGGACGTTGACGGCTTGTGGCCTGACGCTGGCTGCCATTTTGGCAGGTATCGCGGCACCATCTGCGTTCGCGAGCGACGCCGCTGAACGAAGCCCGTCCAGAACCTTCAGTTTCTGCTATCAGGATATCGAGCTATACCCGAACTACACCGGGGCGACCAAGGCCGTGCCGGAAAAGGATCCGGGCATTCTGGTGGAGCTGGTCCAGCTGGCGGCTGCCAATGCCCACCTTGACGTTACGTTTGCGCGCTACCCCTGGAAACGCTGCCTGTCCCTGATGAAGCTGGGCCGCATAGACAGCGTAATCGCATCCTTCAGGGCAGAGCGGAAGGAGGCGCTAGTGTATCCCATGGCGGGCGACCAACCTGATGACGCCCGGATGATCGTGCAAAACGGCTATTACCTCTATCAGAAACGCGCGGACGCACCCTATTGGAACGGCCAGAAATTTGTCGATCCGGCTGTGGTGATCGGCGCGCCGCTTGGCTATTCCATCACGGCCGCGATGAAAGACCAGGGGCTGAACGTGGTTGAAGCCGGGACAACAGAGGGCCTGTTGCACATGCTGGCCTTCGACCGGCTGCAGGCTGTTGCGGCCCCAGGCGCCGCTGCCGACACGCTGCTGCGCCAGAACCCGGCGGAGTATCAGACAATCGTCAAGCTGGAGGCACCGCTGAAGATGAACCACTATTTCATCGCCTTCAGCCATCAGTTTTTCAACCAGAACCCGACAGCGGCCGCGCAAGTCTGGCAAGCAAGCCCCAAGGTGCACGCCGACCATTTTGAACGGCTTCAGGCCAAATACGCCCTGCCCGCTGGCAAAGCTGCTAACCCATAGCCACCCTGAACTGCGATGGCGATACGCCAAAGTACCTCCTGAAGCAGCTGGTCAGGTGCGCCTGGCTTGCGAAGCCGCAGCCCTGCGCTATCTCAGCAACTGGCAAGTCGCCTTCCGCCAGTGAGGTGCGGGCCTCCCCCAGCCTGCGCTCCATCAGATAGGCGTGGGGCGTGGTACCGGTAGCTGCGGCGAACGCGCGCATAAAATAGCCAACCGACAAACCCACCTCGGAAGCCATATCAAGAACCGTCAGCTTTTCGTCAAACCGCGCCTCGATCAGGTCATGCAGGTGCCGCATGCGCATGCGGGTCAAGCTGTTGGCTGGTTTGCTTGTAGGCTGCCGGGCCTTGAACGCCGCCTCAAACAGCAGCGCTGACAGGCCTTCCACCGCTGCCTCTTCCTCAGGGCTGAACATCAGCAACTGCCGCAGGGCCCGTGCGTGCGCCCCCGCGCCCCGGAAAGCCGCGTTGCTATACTGACGGACTGACCCCCCGTCAAAGGCATCGACATAGTCACCCTCATCACCCGGCGTGATGCTGACCGTGAGATACTCACCGCCCGTATCGGACCGGGACCGGATATCGCACCCGGCCGGGGTCAGTGCCATGCTGTCCGGCATTGTCAGGAAAGGCGACGCGCGATCGCAGGCAAACGAATGGGTGCCGGTCTGGATATCGAAGGCGAAACCCGCCACCGTCCGGTCGGGCGTGTAGGCAACATCATAGGGCGCGCGCGGCAGAAGCTCAGCGCTGATGCCGCCCACCGTCACTTTCCTGTATATGGCCTTGCATTCCATAGCCGCAGGATACCTGCCTGCCGCTTGCCTTGTCGATGAAACAAATGGCCAGGCAGCATTTGGGGTCATTTTTTTGAAAGCCGCCAGCGTTGCGTTCGGCCTAACCTGCTGCCAATGTTGTTTGGATCAAGAAGGAACTGCCCCATGAAAACCATCGGCCTCTTGGGCGGCATGAGCTGGGAATCGACAGCCACCTATTACCGCCTGCTGAATGAAGGCATCAAAGACGCGCTTGGCGGATTGCACAGCGCCAAAATCCTGCTACACAGCGTCGACTTTGATGAGATCGCGCGCATGCAGCGCGAAGGCGCATGGGACGAAGCGGGTGAAATGCTCGGCAAGGCGGCGGCGGGCCTTGAAGCCGCAGGGGCGAACATGACGCTGATCTGCACCAACACCATGCATAAGGTTGCGCCGGAAATTCAGGCGGCCATACAAATACCGGTGCTTCACATCGCTGACGCCACAGCCGAAGTTTTACTCGAACAGGGCATCAAAAGGGTTGGCCTGCTTGGTACGGCCTTTACCATGGAGCAGGATTTCTATCGTGGGCGCATCGCTTCAAGGTTCGGCATTGAGGTGATCATTCCGAATGAGGTGGACCGGCAGATTATCCACGACGTGATCTTTGACGAGCTCTGCAAAGGCGTGATTTCAAACGCATCCCGCGCTGAGTATGTGCGAATAGTTGAAAGCCTGCATCAAAGCGGGGCGGACGCCGCCATCCTTGGCTGCACCGAAATCGGCCTGTTGGTGAAACCAAACCATACATCGGTGCCGCTTCTGGACACCACGGAGCTACACTGCGCGGCGGCGGTGAAGGCGGCGCTGGCGTAAGCCCTAGCGGCCCACGTCCGGCAGCAGGAATTTCTGTCGCGCCAGGTCGCTTTCGAGGGTCTTGTTCTTATAGTAGTCCGCCAGGAACGGCGGTGACTTGCGCATCAGGTCCGGGTTTGCGCCGAGGAACTCGTCGAAGCTTTTCGCCCCGCACGCCAGCTGTTTCTCATGGATGATAAACATGAAAGCCCAGGTGACCGTCTCGTGGTAGCGGTCACCAAGGCCGTAGGCGATATCCCACGCCAGCAGCTCGCGCGCCATAGTATCGCAGGCAGCCCCCAGCAGCATGCGCGTGACATAAATCCAGCCCACCCGCAGGTGGGCTTCGTGGGTGAATTCCTCCCGCGTCAGCCGGTGGCTTTCAAACGCCTCGATCAGTTCGTCGTCGGTCATGCGGCCTCCTGGTTTGCTCCCACGTCTGGCAGAACATAATGCTGCCGGGCCTGCTCGGCTGCAAGGGTCTCTGGCCGATAGTAGCGGGTCAGGATCGACGGGCTTGCCACAAGGTCCCGGTTTTTCGCCAGGAAAGCGTCGAACGTGGCGGCAGTGGTGCGGGCTTGCCGTTCGGCAATCAACAGCATGTAGAACCAGGTGATGGTTTCATGATATTTGCCCTGCGCCCCAAGCGCACGGGTGTAGGCCCTCAGCGCACCCGCGAATCGGGCGATGGCTTCCGCGAGCGGATATTTGGTCGCGTAAATCCAGCCCATCCGGATGTGGGCCTCATGGTCAAACAGTTTGGGATCAAGGCTTGTATCCTCAAACGCGGCTTGGAACTCCTGGTCGTTCATCATCTTTCCTTTCTGTCGTGATCTCGGGCTTTTGCCTCTTTATTCCGTCATCTTGTGGCTGTGGCTGGCATCGAGGTCACAGTCGTAGACCTTCTTTAGCGCAGCGATCTTGGCGCGCGTTTCTTCTGAAAATGGGGGGGTCTGGCCATCAAAGGCATGCAGCACGATGCCTTCAAGAAGGTCACCAAGCGACATGTCCAGATATTCCGCCGTGCCCTTGAGCACCTTCACCAACCGCTTTTCCATGCGCACGCCGGTTTGAACGCGTTCCACTTTCATGGTCAGCTCCTTCGTTCCTTGTCAGATTCGTTACCTATGTACCATGGTACCAATAAAAACACAAGAGCGGAGAAACGTGAGGCGGTTATCTTTCAAAAATGGAAGGGGCGGATCAGAAGGTCAGCCAGTCGCCGCCATGGCCTTTTTCAATGATTTCGGCGAGACCCGCGATCTCCACTGCCGGGCGGGTGATCAGCGACGTGACGTCGATGCCGTGTTCCCTTAGCGCGGCTTCGCACACCAGGAAGCGGGCGTCGAGTGCCGCGAGGCCATCCATCAGGATACCGCTGTCGGCCACGCCCTTTTCTTCAAGCACCGCGTCCATCTCAGGCCCCGTTGCACCGGCTGCCGTCTTGAGCGCGGCCCAACCGCCCTCGGTGAGGAACGGGGTCGCGGATTTGGAGAAAAAGAAGGCCACAGGGCGGCCCATGGCTGATGCGGTCGCGCCCATCATCAGCGCCATATGGATGCGCTCGGGGTCACCGCTAATGACCATCAGCGTCATGGGCTTTCGTGTTGCCTGTGCTTTCGCCATCAGTCTTTGCCTTTCGCACACGAGGGACATTTGGGGTCTTGCGGCAAGTTGACCTTGCGCATGCTCATGTCGCGCGCATCAATCATCAGCATCTTGCCTGCAAGGCCTTCGCCGACGCCGGTGATTTCCTTCAGCACCTCCAGCGCCTGCATGGTACCCACCATGCCTGCGACCGCGCCCAGGATGCCGTGGTCCGCACAGGTGCCTGTACTGTTCGGGGGTGGCGTGTGCGGCAGGAAGCAGCGGTAGCACGGCAAGCCTTCGCCGGCGTGCGGTTTGAAGGTGGCGATCTGCCCCGTGTAGGACGACAGCGCCCCGGAGACGAGCGTCTTCTCCATCGCCACGCACATGTCGCTGATCAGGTGCCGGGTCCCAAAATTATCCGTGCCGTCCGCGACAATGTCATAGTCCGCGATGATGCCGATTGCGTTCGTGGGCGTCAGGCGCTCAGCATACACATTGACCGTCACATCAGGGTTGAGGGCCCTGATCTTTTCAAGCGCACTTTCAACCTTGGGCCTGCCCACGTCCGGGGTGGTGTGGATGACTTGCCGCTGCAAGTTCGAAAGCTCGACCGCGTCATCGTCCACGATGCCGATGGTGCCAACGCCCGCCGCCGCCAGATAAAGAAGAAGCGGTGCGCCAAGGCCACCCGCACCCACCACAAGCACTTTGGCGTTCAGAAGGGCTATCTGCCCCGCACCCCCCACATCCTGCAGGATGATATGGCGCGCATAGCGCTCCAGCTGGTCGTCCGTAAAGTCCATGGAAGGCCTCTAATCCAGGATTGGCGCTTCGGGCGCATAGTCCTGGTGGCAGGCGGCGCAGGCCTCCAGCATCTGCCGGAAGATCAGGCGCTGGCCCTTCAGGTCCTTGGCCTTGGCTGCGGCCTCAAGCGTCCGTGCCATGGCATGGAATTCCTTGTCGCGGGCAACGAATTTTTCGCCCAGTACGGCTTCAAGCTCGCGAAGGTCAAGCGTGGTGACTTCCTGTTCGAAAATGAAAGCCTTGTCCATCTGGGCCGAATAAATCTCAACCGTTTGGCTGTCGCCCTCAATCAGCGCCTGCTCGATCTCGCGCCCCGAGCGCGCCAGCGCGCCCATCTCGAACTTCAGGAACCCGCGCATCTTGTCCGAAAGCTCAAGCGCCGGGGCTTCTTCAGGGCCCGGGTTCGAAAGCACGGCGCCGCCGAGGACGGTCAGGCTCGAGCCCAGGAAAATCAGTGCTGCGATTTTACGTTTCATAACCAATTGCCTTTGCCCTAGTTCCCAAAGAAGTCGACAATATTGCCAAGCGTGCTCGTGGTGCCGCGATAAAACTCAGTGTAGCTGCAGTGCCTGCAGGTGACAGCCGTGAACTTGTGGTTCTGAACATTGAAGAACTTCGACAAGCCGCTGCCCGTCATCGTGACTTCATCAGTATCATATGCCTGTGTGTCACATTTAGGGCAGGTCCATTGGGCCATCAGAGCCTCCTACTTCACACCCGTGGAACCAAAGCCGCCGGCGCCGCGCGCGGTCTCGTCCAGTTCCTCCACCTCGGCCCAGCTACCCTGGGTGACCGGGGCGATGATCATCTGGGCGATGCGCATGCCGCGTTCAACGGTGAAAGGCTCGTTCGAGAGGTTCACCAGAATCACCTTCACTTCGCCGCGATAGTCGGCATCGATGGTGCCGGGGGTGTTGAGGACGGTCACACCGTTCTTGGCAGCGAGGCCCGAACGCGGGCGCACCTGCGCCTCAAAGCCCGCTGGCAGCGCCATGGCAAGGCCCGTTGGGATCATGGCGCGCTCTAGCGCCCCAAGCGTGACAGGTTCGCCTTCCGCCAGTGCTGCATACAGGTCCATCCCGGCGGATTGTTCGGTCTCATACTTCGGCAGCGGCAAATCTTCGCCGTGCTCAAGCCGTTTGACCTCAATCACAATTTTACCGTCGCGCATTCGCGTTACCCCTTAAGTATTTCTGCAATCTTGAGCGCGAGCCGGTCGGCCACCGCACCTTTTTCCATTTTCGGCCAGCTTTC
>JBNKYQ010000154.1:0-7458 GCA_050300975.1 Kordiimonas sp. | reverse complement strand
GGGTCGGCTGACATGAAAGCCGGATGCGCCGCCATGATCGAAGCCTACCTGTGCCTTGTTGAAGAATTTCAGACAGACAGCCTGCCCGTGGCCCTCTGCCTGGTGGTGGGGGAAGACCTGGGCATGGTGCCGGACGGCTTCCGTGAAACGCTGGCCCACAACGGCTTGATGGGCTGTTCGCTTTTCCTGTTCGAACGCTATCCGGACGGGTCTTTCAAACAGCCGCATGACTATCCGGCCGGCAGGCTGGCTTCGCTTTCAAACCATGACTTCCCGACCATCGCGGGGTTCCTGGACGGCGCAGACATCCGCTGGCGCGAAGAGCTGGGGATTGGTGCGTCAGACGAGCAACTGGCGCAGGCCCACGCGGGCCGCGACACAGACCGCTTCCGCATCAAGGCCATGCTGCGCCACAGCGGCATGCTGGCGGAGGATACAGAAGCCACTCAGGATGTTATCATCGGACTTCACCGTTTTCTGGCCAGCACGGGCGCGAGCCTGATCGCCGTGCAGATAGAAGACCTACTGGGCCAGGTGGAACAGATGAATGTGCCTGGCACCACGACCGAACAGCCGAACTGGCGCCGGAAATTGTCTCGTCCAATTGAAACAATCTTTGGCGACAAAGACGTATCGGATATTTTGAACGCCGTTACAGAAATACGCCCGAGCCAGGCGCAATAATGCGGGAGCGACAGCCATGACCATCAAAATCGTTGAGACCAGCCCGTTTGACGGCCAGAAGCCAGGCACGTCAGGCCTCAGGAAAAAGGTGAAGGTTTTCCAGACACCCGGCTATCTGGAGAATTTCGTCCAGTGCATCTTTGGTGCCCTTGGGGGTGTGGAGGGCGCATCGCTGGTGGTTGGCGGTGACGGGCGCTTCTATAATGATGTCGCCATCCAGACGATCCTGAAGATGGCGGCGGCGAACGGCGTGGCGCGCGTGGTTGTGGGGCAGAACGGTTTCCTGTCGACGCCTGCGGCCTCCTGCGTGATCCGCAAAGGCGAACACACCGGCGGCATTATCCTGTCCGCCAGCCACAACCCGGGCGGTCCGGACGATGATTTCGGCATCAAATACAATGCGTCAAACGGCGGCCCCGCGCCCGAGAAAATCACCGATGCCATCTATGCCCTGACACAGAGTATCAGCGAGTACCGCATATTGGACGCCGCCGACATTGACCTGGGTACTCTTGGGAAAAGCACCCTCGGTGACATGGCAGTCGAGATTGTCGACCCCGTCGCGGACTATCTGGAGCTGATGGAAGACCTGTTTGACTTTGACGCCATCAAAAGCATGTTCCGGGGCGGTTTCAGCCTGTGTTTCGATGCCATGCACGCCATCACCGGGCCTTATGCCAAAGCGATCTTCGAAGACGCTCTCGGCGCACCCAAAGGCACAGTGATCAACGGCGAACCGAAACCGGATTTCGGCGGCGGCCATCCGGACCCGAACCCGGTTTATGCCAAGGAGCTGTTCGATGTGATGTTCGGCCCTGACGCCCCCAACATGGGCGCCGCGTCAGACGGCGACGGCGACCGCAATATCGTCTTGGGCCGCAGCACCTATGTAGCGCCTTCCGACAGCCTTGCGGTGCTGGCGGCCAATGCCCAACTGGTGCCTGCCTACAATCAGGGCCTCAGGGGCGTCGCGCGGTCCATGCCCACAAGCTGCGCCGTGGACAGGGTGGCTGCGGCCATGAAAATCCCCTGCTTTGAAACGCCGACAGGCTGGAAATATTTCGGCAACCTCCTGGACGCCGGGCGCGCCACGCTGTGCGGCGAAGAAAGCGCGGGCACGGGGTCAGACCATGTGCGCGAAAAGGACGGCATCTGGGCCGTGCTGATGTGGCTGAATATTCTGGCGGAAACCGGCAGCAGCGTGAACGACCTTCTGACCAGCCACTGGCGTACATATGGCCGCAACTATTATTCCCGCCACGATTATGAAGCCGTGGACGCCGGGGCCGCGAACGAACTGATGGCCGCCCTGCGCGCCAAAATCTCGGAACTGCCGGGCGAACAGTTAGGCGACGAGGTGGTCGAGCTGGCGGATGACTTTTCCTACTCAGACCCGGTTGACGGGTCGGTCGCATCAGCGCAGGGCATCCGCGTGATATTTGAAAGCGGGTCGCGCGTTGTGTACCGGCTTTCGGGCACCGGCACGGAAGGCGCGACGCTGCGGGTTTATATCGAACGCTACGTCCCCGGCCCGGACGGGCTGGACGAGGACACCCAGGAAGCGCTTGCGCCGCTGATTGCCATTGCAGGCGAGCTGGCTGAAATCACCGCCCGGACCGGCAGGGACGCCCCGTCGGTCATCTCATAACACCGGCTGCGCTTGGGGTACAAAAAAAGGGGTCCGCAATAAGCGGACCCGAGTGCCCCAATAAGGCTGAGAGGTTAAGTTGCCAAGAGTTAATTGGCGGGAAGCGAACCGGCACCAGGATCGCACCAGTCCACGGTCTCGGCAGCTTTCACAACACCAATATTGGCGAAAGCCATGCTTGCCTTGCCTGTAACGCTGAAGCGGAATGGCTCCATCAGCGTTTCAAAATCGGCAGCGTCCTCAGAAAGACATGCAAGAGGAACGGCGACCGTAGCCCATCCCTTGCCGGTGGAAGCCTTCAGGAAGTTTTCGATTTCCAGTGACCGGGTGCAGGCCTCGCCGCAGCGCACAGAGAGGCTTGCGTCAGCCGCGTCGAAACTGTCGACACGCAGGTCAAACTGGAGTGCCGCGCCCGCTTCCGCCTGATCGCTCAGGTCCATCGCCGGGGCATCCCCCATGAAGAAGGCACCGTCAACATCACCCAACCAGTTCACCTTGACGGCGTCGGCCTGGATGTCCTTGTCAACGAGTTCCGCGGTCATGGTACCGCTCGGGATCTGGGCATAATAGCCGCTGATCACCTGCGAAGATGCGCCGCTCGCTACAAACAACCGCCACGGAGACAATGGCCGCCCTTTGAAGAGCGCCAGGTCACCGCCCGCGCTTGCCGCCACGCCCGGCACGTCTTCAGGCAGCGTGCCCAGCGCCTCTGTATCCGCGTAGGTCAGGCCATAGCCAAACGGGAACAGTGGCGCATAGCCGTCATCACCCGGGTTCAGCTTGCCCTGGAGCGGGTTCGCCGGCCATGAGAAAGAAAGCCTGCCTTTGAAATCGTGGCGTGGCTTGCCGTCCGCGCCTGCGATCAGCACATCAGCGACACCCTCGCCTTCAGAGCCCGGGAGCCAGGCCGCCACGAAAGCGTCCGACGCGTTCAGCTCCGGGTTCACCCACAGCGGGCGGCCGGACAGGAATACGGACACCACAGGAATACCGTCAGCCCTGAGTTTCTTGAGCAGCGCGAGGCTTTTCTTGTTGCCGGGCTCGAATTCGACCGTGTCGATATCGCCCTGGCCTTCGGCATAGGGTTCTTCGCCGAACACAACAATGGCAACATCGGGCTTTTCGTCATAGCTGCCGTCGGCCGAGAGGACAGCCGTGCCGCCCGCCTCCGCCAGCGCATCGCGAATGCCATCAAAGATGGAGCTAGCGCCCGGGAAATCACTGTTCACATTACCGGTGCCCTGCCAGGTTATGGTCCAACCGCCGGACTGCTTACCGATATTGTCGGCACCGTCACCGGCCACCAGAACGGTCGCGGATGGCTTTAGCGGCAGCAGGCCACCATTGTTCTTGAGAAGCACAAGGCTTTCGCGTACTGCCTGGCGCGCCACAGCCCGATGTTCCGGACGACCGATGATGCCGTCTTGCCCCGCAACACCGCGGTCAGACGGACGGCCCTTTTCAAACAAGCCCGCCCGAATTTTCACCCGCAGGATGCGCGAAACGGCATCATCAAGCCGCGCCATAGAAATTTCGCCGCTGTTCACCTGATCAAGCGTGTTCTTGTAAAGGTCGCGCCACTCTTCGATCGCCATGAACATATCAAGGCCCGCGTTGATCGCGGTTGCGCAAGAGGCGTTCGTGCAACCCGGCACCTGGCCATGGCCGTTCCAGTCGCCAACGATAAAGCCCTCAAACCCCATCTTGCCCTTCAGGACATCCGTCAGCAGATATTTACTGCCATGCAGTTTCTGTCCGTTCCAGCTTGAGAAACTGGCCATCGCGGTTTGCACACCAGCCGCCAGCGCGCCCTTGTAGCCCGCCGCGTGGATGTCCAGAAGCTCCTGCTCTGGCACCTTGGCGTCGCCCTGATCGTCACCGCCTTCGGTGCCGCCGTCAGCAATGAAATGCTTGGCCGTTGAGACCACATGATCCACGTCCAGAAACGCGGGTGTGCCCGGCATGCCCTGCACGCCTTCCACCATCGCGCGGCCATAGGCCTGAACGATTTCCGGGTTTTCGGAGTAGCTTTCGTACGCCCGGCCCCAGCGGTCATCGCGGGCAACAGCAAGCGTTGGCGCGAACGTCCAGTCAATGCCAGTCACCCGCATTTCAAGGGCCGTCACCGCACCAATCTGACGCAGCAAGTCAGGGTTATTGGCGGCGCCGAGGCCAATATTGTGCGGGAACAGCGTGGCGCCGATGACGTTATTGTGGCCATGCACGGCGTCACTACCCCAGATGATGGGGATCGCCTGGCCGCCGTCGGATGTATCCATCGAGGCGTCATAGAAGGCATCGGCCATCGCCAGCCATTCACCGGGGGTCGCGTATTTGTTGCGGTTAGGCAAGGAACCGCCACCATTCAGCACAGAACCGATATGGTAGGCCTTCACTTCTTCGGGCGAGATATGCTGGATTTCCACCTGCATGATTTGGCCAACCTTCTCTTCAGCCGACATATTGGCCAGGATGCCAGCCACTTTCTGGTCGATTGCCACGTCTGCCCCGATCGGACTGGCGATCTGCGGCCACGCAACCTTATCCGCCTGGCTTTCGTCAGCCGGCGGCGTTTCCCCACACCCGGCGAGCACCAGCGCGGTGGCTGCAACAAGAATTCTATAATCAAGATACTTCATAAACGTCCGCTTCCCTCAAACCGCATCTCAGTCAGGCCCTATCAACTCTTCCCGTATGATAGCGCTGTCATGTTCACTCTAAACCTAGCACGAAAATCTGGCATGTCTACAAAAATCTGACAGCGCTGTCATAAGTCGGCCAATTTAATTATCCGCAGTTTTCTGCCAAACACGCACCCAGTCGACCTCAAATCGTGCTGGAAAAGCTGTCTTGTCGACGCCCTTTGCACCGCCCCAGTCGCCACCAACGGCCAGATTGAGGATGACATAATAGGGATGGTCGAGCGGCCATTCGGCGTGGCCATCCGTGGCCTGTTTTTCAACGCGGTAATATTCCGCGCCGTCCACATACCAGCGGATCTCGCCCTCTTCCCACTCGACAGCATAATCATGGAAGGCTGCCGAGGCCTCGGTCACTTGCGTGAAACCGCCCTTCTGGGTGCCGATCCGGTGGTTATAGGCTTCAGTGTGGATGGTGCCGTGCACCTGCCCCTGGTTGTAGCCCACATGTTCCATGATATCGATCTCGCCCGATTTGGGCCAAGGGCCATAACTGGCGTCCTTCGGCATCATCCAGAAGGCGGGCCATGTGCCCACCCCTGACGGCAGTTTGGCGCGCATGGCGATGCGGCCATAGGTCCAGCCCGGGATATCCTGTGTGGTGATCTTGGCGGACGTCACCTTGTTGCCCATACGGGCTTCGATCACCAGCTTGCCGCCTTCAAGGCGGAGGTTCTTCTCCCTGCCCCGATAAGCCTGAAGCTCATTGTTGCCGAACCCGCAGTTCGATGGGCACCCATTGCCTTTGACCACATGCCAGACGCTTGTATCAAGCACCTCGCCATCAAATTCATCTGCCCAAACAAGGGTGTAGCCATTGTCCGCGTGCGCAGGCGTGCCGATGGCAACCAGCACACCAGCTGCGGCTAATGCTTTACCCTTCGTCATGCCGCCCCCTTCGCCATCATCTCTGTGGCTTTACAGTATTGCTGCACATAGTCATGGTGGGAGGGCAGCTGCATCGCCGTTTTCTCAACGTTCGAACGGATATGCGCGAGGAAGTTATGCAGTTCCTGATCTGTCATGCGGTCTGCGATCGGGTGGTACTGGCCGGGCATGATGCCCTGCCCCAGCATTACCTGCACCCAGCTGTTTTCCGCGAACAGCTGGTCGTTCGGCCGGAACACGCGGCCCGCGTCGCGGAACAGCGCAATCCGGTGCTTCAGTCCG
Organism: Kordiimonas sp.; assembly: GCA_050300975.1. Taxonomy (GTDB): domain Bacteria; phylum Pseudomonadota; class Alphaproteobacteria; order Sphingomonadales; family Kordiimonadaceae; genus Kordiimonas. The sequence goes on along the minus strand of JBNKYQ010000154.1, from coordinate 1,257 downwards.
TCCGGGATATCCATGTTCGCGCACTGGCGCCAGAAGGGCGTGTCGCGCCGTTCGGTCACATGATAATGCAAGATGATGAAGTCGCGGATATGTTCCATCTCATAGGACGTCTGCGCGTTGAACTCATCGATATCCGCCTGCACGATCCCCGTATGCGGGAACATCTGCATCAGGCGGAAGATGCTGCGCTGGATAAGGTGGATGCTCGTGCTCTCGAGCGGCTCGATAAAGCCGCTTGAAAGGCCGACGGCCACCACATTCTTGTTCCAGTGCTTGCGCCGCGTGCCGGTGCGGAACTTGATAACGCGCGGGTCGACCAGCGGCTTGCCTTCGATGTTCGACATAAGCGTGTCGATGGCGGACTGGTTGTCCTGGTAATTGCTGCAGAACACCAGCCCGTTGCCCACGCGGTGCTGCAGCGGGATACGCCACTGCCAGCCGCAGTCGTGGGCGATGGATTTGGTGTAGGGGATCGGCTCCGACACCGCTTCGGTCTGCACCGCGACGGCGCTGTCACACGGCAACCAGTGGGTCCAGTCATGATAGCCGGTGTGCAGCGCGCCCTCGATAAGCAGCGCGCGGAAGCCCGAGCAATCGACAAACAGATCGCCTTCAATCACTTTGCCGCCCTCAAGCGTCACGCTTTCAACAAAGCCGCTTTCGCCGTTTTGCTGCACGCCGGTGATTTTGCCTTCAACACGCTTTGCGCCGTGTTCTTCCGCCATTTTCCTGAGGAACCCAGCGTAGGCCGTGGCGTCCAGCTGGTAGGCGTAATTGAGGCCAAGCTTCGGCAGGTGTGCGAACTTGCTTTGCTCGGCGGCGATCAGCTCAAGGCAATAATCGCCGAACTTATAATCGATGCCTTCCTTCAGGCCCCGAAGCCAGAAATGCCAGAAACCTGCTGTCCAGTGGTCCTTGCCGGTGATGCCGAAGGAGTGGATGTAGCTTTCGCCCTTCTGCTTCCAGTTAACGAACTCAATGCCCAGCTTGAAGGTCGCCTTGGTGGCGGCCATGAAGGCCTGCTCGTCAATGCCGATCAGCCGGTTATAGTTCACAAGCGTCGGGATGGTGGCTTCACCCACTCCCACAGTGCCGATCTGGTCGGATTCGATGAGCGTGATATCAAGCACGCCACCCATGATTTTCGAGAGCGCCGTGGCGGCCATCCAGCCAGCCGTGCCACCGCCCACAATCACCACGCGTTTAATCGTTTGTGCTGTCATCTGTTCAACCCATTCAAAAGGAAGGCGCGGATAC
>JBNKYQ010000153.1:0-7558 GCA_050300975.1 Kordiimonas sp. | reverse complement strand
CGCCCTTCGGTGCGTCGGGCAAGCGCGCCAGTACCAGGTGGATGATGTTTTCCGCCATGTCGTGGTCGCCGGCGGAGATGAAGATTTTCGTGCCGGAGATGGCATAGGAGCCATCGGCGTTTGGTTCTGCCTTGGTGCGCAGCATGCCAAGGTCGGTACCACAGTGTGGTTCCGTCAGGTTCATGGTGCCGGTCCATTCGCCGGTTACCATCTTGGGCAGGTAGGTCTGCTTCTGTTCTTCCGAACCATCAATGCTGATCGCGGCCTGGGCGCCCGCGGCAAGGCCCGGGTACATGGCGAAAGCGTGGTTCGAGCTGATCATCATCTCCTCAAAGCAGAAGCCTAGCACGTGCGGCATGCCCTGGCCGCCAAACTCAGGGTCAGACGTCAGGCTTGGCCAACCGTTTTCTACGAACTTCTGGTAGGCTTCCTTGAAGCCCTTCGGGGTGGTTACTGTGCCGTCAGCGTGGCGCGTGCAGCCTTCGCGGTCGCCCGAATAGTTGAGCGGCTGAAGCTCGTTTTCACAGAATTTGGCGCCTTCTTCGAGGATGGCGGTCACAAGGTCTGGGGTCGCTTCCGAATAACCCGGCAGGTTCGAATATTTGCCGATGTTCAGCACTTCGTTCAAAATGAAAAGCTGGTCTTTCACAGGGGCGCGATAGATTGGCATTTTAGGTCCTCAACTATGTTGGTTGTTCTGATGAATTACTGAATGGTTGTTACGGCTGATACTTGCCAAGCGGCTCGCCGGTGTCCCGGCGGACCCAAAGGCCCCGGTCCTTGTCGCGGACCAGGTTGGAGATCAGCTCGCTGAATTCCTGAAGTTCTTCGATGGTGGCGTTGATGTCGTCACGCTGGGCTTCTAGCGCGCGGATACGTTCGCGGCAGCGTTCAGCGGTCACTGCGCGCTGGGTTTCGCGACCATCGCCGACATTATATAGATCGAGCATCTCGCCGATTTCCGAGAGTGAAAAGCCCACGCGCTTGCCGCGCAGGATCCACGCAAGGCGGACACGGTCCTCAGCGCTATAGATACGGTTCTGGCCCTGGCGCTCGGGCGAAATCAGGCCCTGGTCCTCATAGTGACGAAGCGTTCTTGGCGTCACACCGAAGTCGCAGGCCAACTGTTTGATAGAGTAGGATATTGGCTTGTCTGCAGGCATGAAAGGTTCCCTCTAATGTGACCCATTAGATAGTTGACGTTTACGTTAACGTCAACCCTGCGCCGATCACAATTGCTAGAGTCTTGGAAATCCATTATATTTTCTGGACGCGTGAGTTTGATTTCGGCCGAAATGGCTTATTTCAACAACTGAATATGGTGCGACTCGTGGCCTTGGGGGAGGCCTGTTTCGCGGAAAACCAGCAAAGGGGAGCAAACGATGGCACCAAAATTTGAAAGTTTCCGGGAATTTTTCCCCTACTATCTGGCTGAGCATGCCGACCCGGTATGCCGGGCCCTTCACTATATGGGCACGACGCTTGCGACCCTTGTCATGGTGTATGCCATCTACAGCCGCAACTGGTGGCTGCTGCTGGCGGTGCCGCTGTGCGGCTACAGCTTCGCCTGGGTTGGCCATTTCGTGTTCGAGAAAAACAAGCCTGCCACCTTCGACTATTGGAAGTGGTCGCTGATTGGCGATTATAAAATGTACAGCCTCTGGGTCACCGGTCGGCTTGGGCCCGCCCTTGAAGACGCGCTGGCACAGTATGGCCGCCGTAACAGCAAGGGCGTAAAAGGCGCGTAAAGGCGCGCCAGCGTTAGGCCTTTGGTGCGTGTAACAGAGTAGGGTGGCTGATATGCATCAGCGAATTACAGAAACGCTGCAAACGCCGCTAAGGGTCTTGTTTTCACCGAAGGTCAGCGCTCAGAAAATGCTTGCCTCAAAACTCCGGGGTTTTGAGGCAACCTACAAACCCTTTGACGACCCATCCCTCAACCCGGATGACTACGATCTGGTGGTCCCTTTGAGACTGGAAGCCTTGCGCCAGCTGAATGGTCCGGCCGCGAAAAGGCTGCGGCAGAAGGCTTTGTTGCCGCCTGACAACGTGATCGACCTGTGCGACGATAAATTGGCATTTGCCCAGTATCTGATCAGGGAGGGGTATGCTGCCAACGTGCCGTCCCTGGACCCACCCTTCAATTATCCATACGTGTTGAAGCGTCGCTCCGACGAATGGGGGGAACATAGTCACCTGATCACATGTGCTGAGGTTGAGCAACAGCATGCAGGGCTGATCGCATCCTCTGACTATTTCCGGCAGGCATTCGTGCGCGGCGACAGCGAGTATGCCACCCATATGCTGGTTTCAGGCACCCGCGTCACACATTGCAGCACAGTCCAAATCAGATTTGCCGCAGACGATCTGATCTTCGGGGAAGGAAGCAAGCCGCTGGGTTTCACCAAGAGGGAAAACCAGGACCACATCCGTTTGTTCGCAGGAATCCTTGTGCGCCTCGGGTACGAAGGCTTGTGCTGTTTCGACTATAAGGTCGTGAACGATGTCCCGCAGATTTTTGAACTGAACCCGCGCTTTGGTGGGTCGCTGGCCTTTACCCCGAATGGCGCCTTGCGCGCCTATCACAAGCTCGTTGCGAACAAGGGATGTTAGGCGAAGTGCCCGCCTGCTATCCGTTTGCAATTGCGCGAATTTTTCGGTAGGACTTGATAGGAATATCTCCGCTGTCCGCCTTTGGAAATCGAAGCAGCATGCCTCTGTATCTACCCATAGCAGAACTGTCGATGAACATTTTCTTGGTCATCGGCATGGGTGCGGCTGTCGGGTTTCTATCCGGCATCTTCGGTGTGGGTGGCGGCTTCCTGATGACCCCTCTTCTGATATTCGCCGGTGTGCCGCCGGCCGTAGCGGTGGCGACCCAGTCGAACCAGATTACCGCGGCCAGCGTGTCGGGCGTGATCGCCCATTGGCGGCGCCAGGGCGTCGACGTGAAGATGGGGGCTGTGCTGATCGCAGGGGGTGCCGTGGGCGCCTTTATCGGCGCTGAGATTTTCACGCTGTTGCGCGCGCAGGGCCAGGTGGACCTGATGATCTCCCTTGCCTATGTGGTGTTCCTGGGGCTGATCGGCGGCTTGATGTTCTGGGAAAGCATGCGCGCCATCATGCGCCAGCGGCGCGGTATCGTGCCGCCCAGGAAGCCACGGGAAGAACGGCACAAGGCCTGGATTCATGCCCTGCCGTTCAAGATGCGTTTCCGCAAGTCCCGGCTTTATATTTCGGTGCTGTTGCCGCTGGTGATCGGCTTCTTTGTTGGCGTGCTGTCGGCCATTATGGGCGTGGGCGGCGGCTTCGTCATGGTGCCGGCGATGATCTATATCCTTAATATGCCGACCAACGTGGTGATCGGCACGTCGCTTTTGCAGATCATTTTTGTCACGGCGCTTACCACCATCTTCCATTCCGTGAATACCCAGACGGTGGATATCTTCCTCGCTATTCTGCTGCTGCCGGGTGCGGTGATCGGCGCGCAGCTTGGGGTCCGGATCGGGCTCAAACTGAAGGCCGAACAGCTCAGGGCACTTCTCGCGCTGATGGTTCTTCTGGTCTGCGCCAAAATGGCCGTGGCCCTGATGGTCGAGCCACCCGAACTCTATTCCGTGACCGACCTTGAGGTGATGGGAGAGCAGAACTGATGACCGTGAGGAAGGCCACTGCCCGGTTTTTGCTGCTTGCACTTTTGCTGGTGCCGGCCTTGCCAGCACACGCGCTGGTCACGGACCTGTCGAACAAGCGGATCGAGATTCGCTACAGCTTCTCTGGTGCGGAACTGATTCTTTTTGGCGCGGTGGGGTCCACCAATATTGATGTGCGCCAGGAAGACTATGATGTGGTGATCGTGGTGCGGGGGCCTGAATCCGCAGCCGTCGTACGCAAGAAAGATCGGGTCGGCGGCATCTGGGTCAACAGTGAAAATATGCGCTTCCCGTCGGCGCCCGGCTATTATGCTGTGGCCGCCACCCGGCCGCTCAAGGAAATTGCCAACCCGGTGGCGTTTGCGTCCTACGGCATCGGCTTTCATAACCTGCCGTTGGTGGCCGACAGCGGCAGCGGCCTGATGATGCCGGACCCCGATTTCCGCGAAGCCCTTTTTCGCCTCAGGAGCGGCGAGGGCCTTTACCGACAGGAAGTTGATGAAGTGGCGATCATTGGCCAGGGGCTGTTTCGCACCAATGTGCATCTGCCAGCCAACGTGCCGGTTGGCGAGTTCATCGTGGAAACCTTCATCTTCCAGCATGGTAGCATGCGCTCAAGGAACCGGATCGCCCTGACGGTGGACAAGGAAGGGTTCGAGCGCGCGGCCTACAACTTCGCCCACGGCTATCCGTTCTGGTACGGCATCACGGCTGTGTTTGTGGCGCTGGCCGCAGGCTGGCTTGCGGGTGTGCTGGGCCGGAAATAGGGTTCATATGAGCGGCGCGAAAAAACTAGTTTACTTGTTATTGCTGGTAGCCACGGTTGTCGGGTTATCATCCAGGCCCTCTATTTGGTTAGCCGCTTTCTGTTTCTTGGCGTGGGCGGTGTTGTTTGCAGATTTGTATGTAATGCAGCAGAAGAGATGCCCTGCATGCGGGCTTGAAATTTACAAAGACAAGAACGGCATTTTGCACGCGTGGAACAAGCGCGTATCCTGTCCTCACTGTGGGGTGAAGCTGTAATCAGTATTAGCTTTCGCCGTCGCCTTTCCTGATCTCAAAAAGATATTTGTCGCCCTCGACGCGCGCCATCACCAGCGTGTGGCCAGCCATGGAACAGAAAGCTGGCATGTCTTGCACCACAGCCGGGTCACTGGCTTCAACCAGCAGCATGTCGCCGGGGGACAGGTCATCCAGCTTGCGCCTGGCCCTGAGGACCGGCATGGGGCACAACATGCCCGTCACATCCAAGTGGGCTGCGAACCGTTCGTCGGTATCATCCATGTCTCAAAAACCCTAACCCGATGGGATCTGTACCGTCGCGGCGGGACCGCGCGTTGCCTTATGGTGCCAAGTCTACGCGCCATTTCTATATAGCGCGTTAACAGGCGCGCTATATAGAAGCCATGCGAGGACTTGGCAAGGCACGCCTTGACGGTTTCAGGGTTAGTCCTCGAGGATGCCGAGCTTGAGCGCGCTTGGCAGGATTTCGCGGGTGGATGTCACCTCAAGCGCGTCCTTGAGTTCCTTGATGTGGAACGAAACCGTTGGCGCGCTGACGCCCAGGCGCTCGGCAATCTGCCCGTTCGTGAGGCCCGCATTCAGCTGCTGCAATACCTCGAGCGGACGACCCTTGATGCCCACGCTTGCCGCACGTTCGGTGCGTTCAAGCGGCTGATAGAAGGTATGCATGTAAAGGCTTGCCAGATGCACCTCATCGCCGTGCATCTTCATGATGTTCTTCAGCTTGTCGATCCGCTGTTCGCAGTGCAGCGTGACTTCGCCGTGCCCGCGCCCGAACGGGTGGCGAAGCGGGAAGCCTACGGCGGAATAGATACCGTAATGCTCTGCCCGCTGCAGCAGGAAGTCGAAGCCTTCGAAATTGGGGTCGCGCGGGTCCAGCAGTTCGCGCGCCATGTAGAGCGGCTGCATGGAGCGCTTCTCGATCTGGTGGATCATCGGGTCCACCTTCTCGTACTTGCGGCTCAGATATTCCTCCACGCCTTCCTTCGGCATGCTTGTGATCCATGTGCGGCCAGCAAGCGAAACCCGAACGTGCGTGTCCTTGCCGTTTTCGGTTTCCACACGGGAATTGATGGGGGCATAGCTATAGCCATAGGTGGCGCATTTGAAGCCCCGGTCGGCCACAAAATCGAGAAACAGTTGCCACACATCATGGCTGGTTTCGACCGCCTCCAGCTGGCCGATTAGGGTGCTGACGCTTTCCACAAAAGAGTCTCCGCTTGGTGATCGGTATCATGTTTTTGTTTTAAAACTCAGCAGAACAGCCGCTACTTCATTAAAATATATATAGTTTTACTGTGGTTGTCGCCCGTTGGATTGAGATTTTTTTCCAGAACAATGGTACGCAGAAAAATAAAGCCCGCCCTGGGTGAGGGCGGGCTTTTACCGGGTTGGGTGTTCCCGGTAAAACGGACGGAACGGTTGGGTGCCGGGTGCTGAGAGTTGTTCCGTCCGCAAACTCTAAACTGAAACTCTTACCTAGTGGACGACGGTCCGGCGTGGTTTGAATGTGTCTGCTGCGATGGTGGTCAGATGCTCGTGGATCGACAGCCACAGGTCGAAACCTTCTTCGTCACCAAGCGCCTTCATTTTCGACAGAGCCTCATCCGCATAGTCCAGTGCCTTAGGGCCCAAATTTTTCAAAAGGTTCTCTGCGACGAGACCAAAATAGAAGTTTGGGTCGAATGACTGGGACTGTTGCATCTGATTAACTCCTCGAAGCGGCGTTTGAAACTTGCCAACTTTAAGAGCAACAGGCGTGCCAACTTTTGGGCTTGAGGGTTTTCAAGGGGTTGGGCGAAATCGCAAGCTCCTGTGTCACCCGCTTGGCGTGTGAGCGGACAAAGCTGCCGGGCGAAAGATGCCGCCCCTTGGCAAGGCTTGCCGTGCCAAAATGGGGCAGGGACCAGATCCGGCTCAGGCGTTCAGAAGATGCAACAGCGGGGGCGTGTGGCGCCACGGGTCAGCCGCCTGGATGCGCGGGATGGTGGCCACCGGCAGGCCGGTCAGGCGCTCGATTTCCTCGGCTGTCTCGGCCAGGTCCGGGTTGTCGTAAAGCGTGCCGGGCGCGCTTTCGCTGACAATGATGGCCCGCACGCGAAGGCCCCGCGCCTGCATGGCCTCGACCGTACTGATGGTGTGGGAAATGGTGCCCAGGTAACTGCCGGCCACCAGGATGCTATCCAGCCCCAGAACAGCGATCCAGTCGGCCACAAGCCGGTCGCCGGTGAGCGGCACGAAGGAGCCGCCAACCCCTTCGATCAGGGTGAAGTCAGGCCCCGCAAGCGCCTGCTGGCAGGTGCGGATAATGGCGTCATAATCAAGTGTCCGGCCTTCAGCCTTCGCCGCCATGGTGGGCGCAAGCGGTGCCTTGAAGCGGAAGGGGGAGATCTGATCAAAAGTTGCGTCACTGAGCGGCAGGCCCTGGGCCTCTGCGATCACGGCTGTATCGCTTTCCGCCCGGGTGTCGTCATCGAGGCCGCTGATGATCGGCTTCAGGGCCTGAAGTGGCCTGCCGGCTTCCCGGGCCTGGTGGCATAGCGCAGCGGTGATCAGCGTTTTGCCGATCTCTGTGCCCGTCGCGGTGATGAAAAGTCCTGCCATATCAGCCTCCCAAACCCAGTTTTTTGCAAACCTCAATCAGTCGCGTCACATCCTCGTCCCGGTGGCTGGCCGAGAAGCTGAAACGGAGGCGCGAGGTGCCAACAGGTACGGTGGGTGGGCGGAAAGCGATCACCTTGAAGCCTTCCGCTGCGAGTTCAGCGGACGCGTTGAGCGCATCTGTTTCCGTACCAATCACCAGCGGCACGATGGGTGTTTCGGGCTGCGGCAGGCTGAGCGCGTGCGCAAACGCCTGCGCCAGCTTCACCGGGCGGGCGACC
>JBNKYQ010000152.1:0-7592 GCA_050300975.1 Kordiimonas sp. | reverse complement strand
GACCAAAAAGCGGTTGACCGGGTTGCGCTGCTCGGGACGGATGTTGCCCCGGATCAGCAATCCGGTGAGCACCGGCACGATGGTAATGGCCAGGAGGGCCGAACCCAGCATGGCATAGGTCTTGGTGAAGGCCAGTGGGCCAAAGAGGCGGCCTTCCTGGGCCTCAAGCGCGAACACCGGCACGAAGCTGACGGTAATGATCAGCAGCGAGAAGAAGAGCGCCGGGCCCATTTCCACGCACACCTCGGTCACGATCTGCCAGCGGTTCTTGTCGGTCAGTTCCTCGTCCTCAAGCCGTCGGTGCATGCCTTCGATCATCACGATGGCAGCGTCCACCATCGCGCCGATGGCGATGGCAATGCCCCCCAGCGACATGATGTTGGCATTGATGCCCTGCGCCTTCATGACAATGAAAGCCAGCAGGATGCCAAGCGGCAATGATAGGAGGATCACAAGCGACGAGCGGAAGTGCAGCAGGAACAAGGCGCAGGTGATGATCACCACGATCATCTCTTCCGTCAGCTTGCCCTTGAGGTTGTCGACGGCACGTTCGATCAGGCCCGACCGGTCGTAGGTGGTGACCACTTCGACGCCTTCCGGGAGCCCCGCCTGCAGGTCTTCAAGCTTGGCTTTCACTGCATGGATGGTGTTATAGGCGTTCTCGCCAGAGCGGATAATCACCACCCCACCCACGGCCTCGCCTTCGCCGTTCAACTCCCCAACCGCGCGGCGCATCTGCGGCCCGATCGATATGGTCGCGACGTCAGCCAGCATCACGGGTGTGCCTTCTTCAAGCCGCCCGACCGGAATGGCCTTCAGGTCATCGACGGAACTGACATAGCCCTTGGCGCGGATCATATATTCGGCTTCCGCAAGCTCGATCACCGAGCCACCTACTTCGCCGTTGCCGGCCTGGATGGCGCGCCTGACTTCGGCGAGCGTCAGCCCGAAGGTCCGAAGCTTGAGGGGGTCAAGCACCACCTGATACTGGCGTACCATGCCGCCGATGGTGGCAACCTCCGCGACCCCCGAAACGCTTTGAAGCTCGAACTTCAGGAACCAGTTCTGCAGGCTGGTGAGGTCCGCCAGGTCATGTTTGCCTGTCCGGTCAACCAGCGCATACTGGTAAATCCAGCCCACGCCCGTGGCGTCGGGGCCCAGTTCGGGACGCACGCCTTCTGGCAGTTGGCCCGCCACCTGATTGAGATATTCAAGCACGCGGGACCGCGCCCAATAAAGGTCTGTGCCGTCCTCGAATAGGACATAGACATAGCTGTCGCCGAAGAAAGAGAAGCCGCGCACATTGGTGGCTTTGGGCACCGCCATCAACGCGGTGGTCAGTGGGTAGGTGACCTGGTCTTCCACCACTTTGGGGGCCTGGCCCGGGAAGCGGGTTTTGACAATCACCTGCACGTCGGAAAGGTCAGGGATGGCATCGAGCGGCGTCTGCTTCAGCGTGACAACGCCCCAGGCAAGACCAATGACCGCCAGAAGGACCACCAGCACCCGGTGCTGGATGGATGCACGGATCAGGGCGGCGATCATTCATGGCCTCCCATTACATGGATGGTGGTAACGATAAAGCGGCCCTCAGGCGTTTTGGTAACCTCGAAATGGATTTCCTGGCCTTCTTCAAGACCATCCATGTCCACATCGTTCGCAAGCGGGAAGGTCATGGTCATGCCCATCATGCCGAAGGCCTCGATGGGGCCGTGGCTGATGTTCAGGGACCGGTCGTCCATCAACACCTCGTTGATGGTGCCCGATGTGAAACCGGATTGGGCTTCAGGCTCTTCCATGCTCATGTCACCCATGTCATCCATGCCTGTCTCTACATTCGGCGCCATGCGCATGCTGGCGCCCTGGAAGCTGCTTTCCGCGTCCAGCATGAACTGACCGGCGGTAACCACGCGCTCGCCTGCGGTAACGCCGCTCAGGATTTGTACGCGACCACCCACAGTTTCACCCACGATAACCTGGGCGGGGCGGAACTTGCCGTCGCCCTCAGCCAGCATCACATGGTCGCTGCTGCCGAGCCGGATCAGCGCGGTGGCGGGTACCACAAGCGCGTCCTCGATCATCGGGCGGCTGATGCGGGTGCGCATATACATACCGGGTCGCAGGCGACCGTCGGCATTATCCAGCAAAATCCGCACCGGGTTGGTGCGGGTCATCTTGTTGAGGTCCGGGTAGATATGATCGACCGTGCTTTCGAATACAGCATCTCCCGTGGCGTCTGATGTGGCGGTGGCTTTAGCACCGATATGGACTTCGGTCATGTCGGCCTCGAACACATCGGCGATCAGCCAGACCTTGTCCAGGTTGGTGATCTGCATCGCGGGCTTCCCCGCCGTTATGCGGGCGGCGTCGCTGATGTTCAACATGGTCACGGTGCCGTCCATGGGCGCGCGCACGGTGATGGTTTGCAGGGGCTTGCTGCGGCCTTCAAGCTTGCTGATTTGCGCGTCCGTCAGGCCAAGGCCCACCAGGCGTTCGCGGGCGGAAGCCACCAGTGCGGCGCGTCCGGCAGCGCGGGCCTGCAGATATTCGCTTTGGGCGGTGACGAGCTCTGGCGAATAAACGTCAAAGAGGGCATCGCCCTTCTTCACGCGCTCGCCTTCCGCGCGGACATGCAGCGTCTCCACCCAGCCGTCCGCCCGCACATGAACATGCGCGGTGGCCTTTTCATCATAGGTGATTTTGCCGACCGTATCGATGACCGGCATCAGCATGGCGCGTTCCACAGCGGTGGTTTTAACGCCGATATTGTTGATGATGCGGGGGTCAATCTCTGCACCTGCATAGTCTTTGCTGCCACCCGCTCCTTCTTCATAGACAGGCACAAGATCCATGCCCATGGGGGACTTGCCTGGGCCATCGCGCCTGTAGGACGGGTCCATCGGTGCGACCCAATAAAGAGGCTTTTTCTCAGCGCCCGTGTCCTTGCCGCCGGGTGTCATCGCGCCGCCCGCCAGCAGGTATCCACCGGCGAGGCCAAGGGCAGCAGTTGCTACAGCAATCAGGATGGTCTTGTTCATTGGTCGTCTCCGGTCAGGAAAGTGAGGCCCGCGTGGGCGATGCCCAGATCACGGTGCAGCATGGCTAGGCGAAGGCGGCTGTCCACCAGTGCGATTTCAGCGCGGATCAGTTCAGAAAAGTCCACGTCACCGGCGCCGTAGGCGTTCCGCGTGGCGGTCACCACGCTGTCCGCCTGTGGCAGGATGGTGCCCTCGAACCGGGCGATGCGACCCTCAAGATGGCGGATATCAGCAATCAGGCTGCGGGCTTCGCGCTCCAGGTTCAGCCTGAGCGCTTCCTTAGATAGCGACTGGCTCTGCTCTTCCGCCTTGGCAGCCCTCAGTGCCGGGTCCTGACGGCGGCTGGTCCAGAAGGGCAGGTCGAAGGTCACCATGGCAGACGCGAAGTCGGATCGTCCGCCATAACGCGCGCCATAGCCAACCTCCAGCCCCCAGGCTGGCTTGTAGGCTTCGCGCGCCAGCGCCACCTTGGTGCCGGCGGCTTTCTCACGCGCACTCGCGGCCATTAGAAGCGGGTGATTTTCAAGCGCTGCATCCAGCTGTGCTGCCATGGCAGCAGCGGGTGCAAGGGCGGGCATGGTGCCGGGCGCGCGCCGGGCCTCTGCGCGGCCGATATAACGAGCCAGCATCTCAACCGCCTGGTCACGGGACTGTGTAGTGGAGGCAACGCGGTCTTCCACGAGCGCGGCTTCAAGTTCTGTGCGGTAAATCTTCTGCAGGGCAGCTTTGCCTGCTGCTGCAAAATTACCTTCCTGCGCGGCTCGTAGCTCATTCAGAAGGGAGGCAAGCCCCTTCAGCTCCGTTTGCGCCACATGGCTGTAGCGCGCCTTGTGCCAGGCGATAGTGACATCGCGAACGATGGCGCGCGTGCGCTCATCAGCGAAGGCGCCATTTTCATCGGCCATATGGATACGCTGTTCAGTCTGAAGGCTGCGGGTATCGCCGCGCGGGAACATCTGCCTGACCCCCAGGTGCAACTGGGTCATGGGCTCGCGGTTCAGGTCGAAATCGTCCACCGGCAGGTTCCGCACGCTGAAGCTTGCTGATGGGTCTGGCAGTGCGCCTGCGGCTGTGGCGGCTTCCCGGTTGGCGTTCTTGCGCGCGAGGAAGCTTTCAACCGACGGGTCAGTTGAGGTTGTCGCGAGCCGGATCGCCTCCTCAAGGCTGAGGGGAGCTTGGTCAGCTTGGACCCCGGCGCCGAACGCGCAAAGGCCTATGATTAGGGTAAGTTTTTTCAACATTTCTGGTCACCTGATAGAAGGGGCGCTTATGCGTCCCGCAGCAAAAAGACACACGTGTGGCGTGGAATCAGGCGATTGGGGGTTCGGGAAGTCGGGCAACCAGCGCGCTGCGCGGTTGCTTCAGTACGTGCATTTCAACCGAATCCGCCCCGGACAGCTGGTAAGATGACACATCAACTGTGGGCATGAGGGCAGGGATGCTGGTGATGGCCGGAGTGCAGCAGGCATCGCCGCCCGGGCAGTCCCATTCCTGGGTGCAGTCGCCATCTTCTTGGCCTTGCATCCCATTCATTTCCTGCATCATTTCGGGATCGCAACAATCCATACCCTGGTCACCGGCGAAAGCAGGCCCAGCCGTTTGTCCCAGTATGGTCGCCAGCAGGAATGCGAGGGCGATGATATGTGCGATGCGTGTCATAGCGCGGAATTTAACCCCGGAGGTCACTCCAAGGTCAAGCGGCTTTCTTTCACCAATTAGTGACATGGAAGCGACGAGGCTGTGATAAATAGGCGCAGGCAGTTGAAATTTTCGCCTATGTAGCCTTTGTTTAATCATGGCGCGCCTATAGTGTGCGCACCGAACAACCAAGCGGGCCAATAGAACAGTATGAGTGAACGCGTCGCCATTATCCGAAACCGGTTCGCCGGGCAGGGCAAAAGCGCCCTTGTGGACCGGATCGCCGAAAAACTGCGACGCGGTGGCCAGCATGTCCGCATGCTCGACACGGAATATGCCGGCCACGCGACAGAGCTCGCCAACAAGATCGCCGCGACGGGCGAGGCGGATGTGATTGTGGCGGCTGGCGGTGACGGCACGATCCGCGAAGTGGCGGAAGGCGCTTACGGCCACAAGGTGCCGGTGGGCATCATCCCGGCTGGGTCCGCCAATGTACTGGCGCGGGAGCTTGGCTATATGAAAGGTGGGCATATCAGCGCGCGGCATGTGGCCAACGCGCTTCTCTCTCGCGATATTGTTGACCTATACCCCTTTGAAGTGACCCGCGCGCACCGCGTGCATCTGGGGCTGTGCTGGATTGGTGCAGGGTTCGATGCGGAAGTTCTTCGGTACGTCTCGCCAAGCCTGAAGGAAAAGATCGGCCGCGCGTCTTTTGTTCCGGCGATTATCCAGGCGCTCGTGGGCGACGCGGACCTGGCGGACATCAGCTGGCACCAGAACAAGGACACGGCAGGCACATGCGGTTGGGCGCTCCTAGCCAATATCCGCCGCTATGCCGGACCGTTTACGGTGACGAAAAAGACCGACTATAACCAGCACGGTCTCGCCTGCCTGATGAGCCAGGGTCACGGCGCTTGGCCGCGTATCCTGGACCAGCTCAGCATCGGCATGCGGCGCTTCGACAAGCGCTGCAGCAGCTGGATGCTCACTGGCGCCACGCTGCATCTGGGGGACGACCAGACACCTGTGCAGATGGACGGTGATTTCCTGGGGTTCGGGGCCGTTGAGGTTACCCCCAAGAAGCATGCTCTGCCGTTCCGCGCGTTTGTCCGCAGGTAACAGCGTCGCGCAGGGAAGAGGGGCGGCGCACCGCCCCCCCCCGAATTCATACCCTAGGGCAAGTCAATCTGCATGAAGCCGTCGGGCACGCCCTTCAGGTTCACGGACTGGCCTTCACGGTCGATCATGGCGCGCACGCGCTGGCGCGTCAGGTTGAGCTGCTCGCTCGTCCCAATCGCCACGGGGCCATCAAACTGGATTTTGATACGCCACACCGGGCCTAGCTGTTTGGCGCTGCCGTCGGTGCGTTCAAGCGCCATCACAGTGCCTTCAAAGGCGCTGCCCCGATAGGTGCCAAAGGTGCGGTCGCCAACCTGGATGGGTGGACGGTTCGTATGCACAGTCTCTTGCTGTCGTAACTGGGCCGAGAGGGTGTTCCAGTCCCGGCACCCTTCTTCTTTTGATATGGCCTCTAGAGATTGCGCATGGCTAAGCGTGTGCCCAAGGTCGGACAAGTAGGTTCGGAGCCGCTTTGCGCGCCCCTTCATCTGGGTAATAAGATCAGTCATCAGTTCGCCTTTCGCGAACGGCAGTTCATTTGGAAACGGGGCCCGCTTTGCCGTCCTGAGCCGTTCGTGATGACGGTTTGGACGAATGATCTTCCAGGAAGATCGGTATATTCCCGGGATCTTCACCATGCCCCAAAGGGGCGCGGGCGGCAGGCGATCCCTGATTGCCTTGGGCGCCTTGTCTCACAAAAGCGCCCATTGGTCAATCTTCATGGCGGGGTCATGATCCGGCTTCATGATCTATCTTCCCAGCAGCACACGCCGGTGATACCGTCAGCCCCATTAGGGGAGGAGACATCAATGGCATCACCAAAATTCCTGACGGCGCTGGGGCCGGGGCTGTTGTTCGCGGGCGCCGCTGTGGGCACATCGCACCTTGTGCAGTCAACGCGCGCGGGGGCGGTGTTCGGGCTGGGGCTTCTGGCTGTGGTTGTGCTGGCGAACGTCATCAAATATCCTGCCTTTCGTTTTGGCGCCCATTATGCCGCCGCCACGGGGCGCAGCCTGGTGGCCGGCTACCGCGACATCGGCTGGTTCCCGCCGCTCTTCCTCGGCGCAGTGCTGATCATGGCGGACGGGTTTGCCGTCGCTGCCTTGTCACTGGTGACAGCCGGCATCGTGAAGGTGGTATTTGGCCTGCAGATGTCCATTCTATCTGCTGTCGCGCTGGTGATGGTGGCGGCAGGGGCCTTCCTGACAATCGGCGGCTATCATTGGCTGGACCGGCTGAACAAGGTTTTCATGGCTGTGCTGACCATCAGCACGCTGATTGCCACTGTGCTGGTGCTTCCCAAAGTGGATTGGTCCTTCTATCCCACGTCTGCGCCGCCCATGGATATCAAGGCCATGCTGTTCGTGGCAGCCCTTGCGGGCTGGATGCCCACGGCGATGGAAAGCTCCATTTTCGCGTCGCTCTGGACCGTAGAGAAAGCCAAGGATATGGGCAAGCGCCCAAGCCTCCAGGGCGTGTTGGCTGATTTCAATATCGGCTATTGGGGGACTGCCGTTCTGGCGATCTGCTTCCTCCTTTTGGGGGCGGGCATCATGCATTCGGGCGCCGTTGAGCCCGCTGATACGGCCCCGGCCTTCGCAGCCCAGATCATGGGGCTGTACCGGGACACGCTTGGCACCTGGGCTGTGCCGGTGATCGGCGTGGCAGCGCTCAGCGTCATGTTCACCACCTGCCTGACTGCCTTCGACGGCCTCGTGCGGTCCTTCGTGGCGGTCGTGGGGTCCTTGGGCACGCCAGTTAAATCGGAAAAGAAAGCCTATGCGGGGACGCTTCTGG
>JBNKYQ010000151.1:0-7614 GCA_050300975.1 Kordiimonas sp. | reverse complement strand
CGTATCGCGGAAGTCATGAAGGCCATAGTCGTTCGCGACGGTATAGCCCGCAATATAGTCACCGGCTTCATCGGGCGAGATATTCTTGCAGTGCTTGCCGATGACAATAGCAATTTCACCTTCATAGTTCAGATATTTGCAGCGCTTCGGCCGCACGATATCGCCCTTGTGGGTATTGAGGGCCGTCAGCGGCTTGTGGAAATAGGTTGGCGAACTGCCAAGCTTGGTCATGAATTCATCCACCCGGCTGTGGTAATTCAGGTGCACACAGATAATCTTGCTGGGGGCAACGGGCGGCAGATGAACGGCCTCGTCCACATGCACTTTCCTGCCATCCTTGGCCACAAGCCAGTCGCCGTCACGCGTTGTCAGAATCGGGTAACCGTCCAGCAGAATTTTGCGATACTCAGTTGTCATTTTCTTCACCTTGGTCGGGACAGAGATAAAAATTCAAGCTTACCATAAGGCGATCCCGCCCCCACTTTCTTGGCTAATGAGGACAAAAACAGTCCCCTCGCTAGCCAGCCCAGACACGTTCAGTAATAGTTGCAGTCGAAGTTTCAGTTCCAAATACAAGGGAATGCACATGACTGGTTTTTACTATCCCCGGACACAGTCCGGCAAATCGGCGATCCTGCCGCCTGTGCCCTGGCACTATTCCGGTGAGCTGATCACCCTGGAATATCGCACAGACCCGAAAGCTGTTGCAGCCCTTCTTCCTGAAGGGTTTGAGCTAGCCGACGAAGACCCGGGTGCTGTTGCTGCCATCTGGGCAGATTGGCAAAGCTGCTCGGATGACTTCAATGAAATCCTTGACCCCGTTCGGTGCCAGTACAAGGAAATGTTCATCGTGATCCGGTGCAAATACAAGGGCAAGCATTATTCCCGCTGCGCCTTTATCTGGGTCGATAAGGATTTTGCTATCCTGCGCGGCCAGCACCAGGGCTACCCCAAGAAGCTGGGCTCCATTCACATGAGCCGCCCGGTTACCCTTGGCAAGGCCGGCCCGCGCCTTGAAGCAGGTGGCAAATTCGGCGTAACGCTGGCGGCCTATGACCGGCGCCTGGCGGAAGGTGTCTTCACCATTACGGAAGAAGCCGAAAAACCAGGCTTCGTCAACGGCCTGCCAATGGCGCATAATCGCTGGTATCCGGCAATCGAGACCAATGGCACGGACAGCCTTTCCGAAGTGGTGACCATGTCCGGCTTCGACGGTGAGATGGGGCGCTGCTTCAAGGGCGATTTCGACCTGACCTATTTCCTGTCACCCGTGGAAGAACTGGTAGACCTGCCAATCGTTGAGAAGATCGCCGGCTATTGGCACGAAGTAGGCGTTTCCTGGAAGGCCGGCACCACCCTTTCCCGCAAGACACTGCCTGACTTTCGGTGACGAGTAACACCAGCATCTGTCATGCCCATGTCTATTTTGATGTGGGCATGACGCACGTTGCCGCCAACGTTTGCCGCAGGGCAGCCGACAAGTTTTCGCTTCAGATGGGGCGGGTTCATCAAAGGCCGGTCGGCCCTCATTCAAAGCCCAGCTGCCAACTGATTATTCCCCTCCCCAAGCTTGAAGCCGTTCTTCCCTGGCTGGACCATCACCGGCAGGGGCTGTCGGTCCTCATCCATTCGGTAACCGGCGATGACCTGGCCGACCATACGGACGGCTGTTTCTGGCTGGGAACGCCGCGGCCCCTGAGGCTCGATATCTTCCAGTGAAAAAAAGATGCGGGCGGAGAGCTTTGAAAACTCTCCGCCCAATCATTCCGGGCCACTAGGAAGGGGAGGAAGTGAAAGCCCGAAACTAGCGTGTTGAACCTTCCAGTATCTGCAGCGTCTTGAGGTCCGAATGGAATTCAAGCGCATAATGGCCGCCTTCGCGCCCAAGCCCGCTCTGGCCAATGCCGCCGAAGGGTGCCGTAAGGTCGCGCACAAGGAAGGTGTTTACCCACACCGTACCACCGCGGACCGCGCGGCCAACGCGTTCGGCACGCTCGCGCGAGCCAGTGTAGATGATGCCTGATAGGCCATAGACGGTGGAATTCGCCAGCGCTACGCCCTCTTCTTCCGTCTTGAACGTCTGGAAGGTTAGGACGGGACCAAAGATCTCGCTTTGAACAACCTCAGACTGGTTGCTTTTCGGCTTGATCAATGTGGGCTCCACCCACAGGCCGCCTTCCTTGTAGAGCTTCCCACCGCGGACGATCTCATCGCCATTGGCGCGGGCGCGGTCGATAAAGCCCAGCACGCGCTCCACATGCACGGGATGGATCATCGCAGACATTGTCGTATCCGCATCGCGGCTATCGCCCATCACATGCTTATCTGCATACTTGTGGAACAGGGCTTCGAATTCCACAGCCACGCTTTCTTCCACGATGATGCGGGTGCCCGCCATGCAGACCTGCCCGCTATCGTCAAACTGGCCCGCTGCCTTCTTCGCCGCCGCATCGATATCCGCGTCGGCGAATACCAGTAGACATGACTTGCCACCGAGCTCTGCCGTGAAGGGCACGATGTTTTCGGCTGCCGCCTTGCCGATCACCCGGGCGGTCGGCACCGAACCGGTGAAGGAAATCCGCTTCACCCGTGGGTCGTTGACCAGATGATTGCCCAGTTCGCTCCCCAATCCCTGAACGATGTTGAACACGCCGGGCGGGAACCCGGCCTTGTCGATCAAATCCGCAAGCACGCTGGCGGACAGCGGCGACCATTCGGCGGGCTTCAGGATCACCGTGTTACCGGCCGCAAGTGCCGGCGCACACTTCCAGGTCGAGAGCATGAAAGGCGCATTCCATGGCGTAATGATCACGGCAGGGCCTGCGGGCATGCGGATCACCCTGTTGTGGGTTCCCTTGCTGTCCCAGACGCGTTCTTTGTGCTCAACCGCCAGGTCCGCATAGTTTCGGAAATTCAAGGCGCCACGCGGCACCAGCCGCAGCTCCAGGCTTTCCTGCAGCATGGCCATATCAAGGCATTCGACAGTCGCGATGTCTTTCTTATGCTCGTCGATCAGGTCGGCCAACCGGTGCATGTAGGCGGCACGTTCCTTGGGCGAAAGCGCCGCCCAGGCAGGAAAGGCCGCTTCAGCCGCCGCCACGGCCTGATCGGCGGTGTCCGCGTCCCCGCGTGAGATGTTGCCAAGCAGCATGGACCAGTCCATCGGGCTGCGGGTCTCAAAGGTGGTCGGCGACGACACGCGTTTCCCGCCGATATAATGATCGGGCGACACGGATACATGGCCAACGGTAAATCTGTCTCTCATCGTATGGTTCCTCGTCGCCTAGATATAGTGGCCGTAATAATCGAACTGGCCTGCGGCATCCTTGCCGTCCAGCTCCTTCACTTCAGCCTCTTTGATCGCGATATAATTATCGATCATAAGCTGGCTGATGGCCTCAGTCAGGGCTGTATCTTTCTTGAGCGCATCAAGGGCGTCGGTCAGGGTCGTCGGCACATGGCGCTCCGTGTTCACGCTCTCTAGCCCATCGCCGGTTTCTGCGGGTGGCAGGTCATAGGCCTGCTCCACGCCCAGAAGGGCCGCATTCAGGATGGCGGCCACCGCAAAATACGGGCTGGCCGCACAGTCGCCCACACGATGTTCGATACGAGCCGCCTTGCCGGTTTCGGCTGACACGCGCACCGCGACACCCCTGTGGTCATAGCCCCAGTTCGCCCAATAGCCACTGAGGCTTGCGGGCGTCAGGCGCTCATAAGAATTTACAATCGGGGCCAGCACGCCGCAAAGCGATTCATGGTGATGGATCAGCCCCGCGATACAGCCCTGCACCAGATCAGACAGGTTGTCCTTGTCTGTCCCGCCCGCGAAAGCATTTTCACCCTTCTCATTGAGGAAGCTGATATTGACATGCAGGCCGCTGCCAGCGAGGCCGGTTATCGGCTTGGGCAGGAAGCTCAAGAGATAACCCTTCTTGTACATCAGCTCCCGCGCCATGGTGCGGAACAGAAAGAAGTTGTCGCACGCCGCAAGTGCATCGGTGTAACCCAGCGTCATCTCGAACTGCGGGCTGTCATATTCGGCATTGAAGGATTCCACATTCAGGCCGATGGACTGCGCGACCGCCCAAACCTCATCTGTCAGGCCCGCCGGGTCTGTGAAGGGGCCGGTGCCATAAACAAAGGCGCCCGGCGTGTCATACGGAACCCAGCCACCGTCTTCACCGCGCTGGAAGATAAAGGCTTCACCTTCAAGGCCGATCATGGGTGTCAAACCACGCGCCTGCCACTTGGCAATCACATTCTTGAGCGCGGTGCGACCACAAAGCCCGCTTGGGCCGTTTGCGTCACGGATGTCCGCCAGGGCAATCTTGGTATTGGGCTCCCACCCATCGCGCAGCGCCTTTGGATCAAAGACGCCCTCGATATCCGGGAGGCCGCCTTCCACGCCTGCGCCCGGGGCTGCGATCAGGTCCCGCGAATAGGTCACGGCGTAGGCACCTGCACAGAAGCGGGCATGCCCGCCTTCTGCGAAGGCGCTTGGCAAATATTTACCGCGTGCCAGGTTCAACTGGTCTGCGAACAGCACCCTTACACGGCTCATGGCATCAGGCGTAGTCATGGCGAACCCCTTTGTGATTTAAACGGCGGTCATGCGAACAGGCAGGCGCTTCAAGCCCA
Organism: Kordiimonas sp.; assembly: GCA_050300975.1. GTDB lineage: Bacteria > Pseudomonadota > Alphaproteobacteria > Sphingomonadales > Kordiimonadaceae > Kordiimonas. The sequence goes on along the minus strand of JBNKYQ010000151.1, from coordinate 2,976 downwards.
GGATAAAGTTCGACCGCAGATAGTCGTGGTTCTTGGTTTGCTCGATCGATGCGACGCGGCGCGCCAGCTCTTCAAGCACGATCCGCACCTCAAGCTTGGCAAGCCACATACCCAGGCACACGTGAGGGCCGCCCTGCCCGAAAGACACAAACCGGTTCGGTTTGCGCTCAAGGTTAAGCGTGAAGGGTTCATCGAATGCTTCCGGGTCGCGGTTGCCCGACGCAAACCAAAGGACGATCTTGTCGCCTTCCTTGATCTGCTTGCCTTCATATTCGAAGTCCTTGGTTGCGGTGCGGCGGAAGTGCGTAGTTGGCGACGCCCAGCGGATCATCTCATCAGCCGCAGACATCATGAACGCCTCGTCATCAATGTTGTCCTTGATCTGCTGGAAAAGATGCGGCTGGTTTGCCAGGGCATGAATTGACGCCGCGATGCTGTAGCGCGTGGTGTCGTTCCCCGCCGCCACCAGAAGGCAGAAGAAGTTGCGGAATTCGTCATGTGTCATCTTGGTGCCGCCCTTGGTTTCACCAAGAACAAGGTTAAGCACACCGAAGCTCTCGCCCGCTTCCATCCGGTTCAGAAGATCATTTGCATAATCAAAAAGCTCAACAGCCGCAGGGGACCGGAACGGGAGCAAGCGGTATTCCTCTGTATCGACCTTATCGACGACGAAATCGGTATAATCAGGGTCTGAGTTGGAGATCAGCGCATCGCCCTTTTCCACGAGCCAACCCAGGTCCTCCTCCGGCACGCCGATGATCTGGCCGAGCATACGCATGGGCAGTTGGCGCGCGATCATGTCCGTGGCGTCAAACTCGCCTTTTTCAAGCGCTTTATCAATAAGACTGCCTGTGATCTCCCGGATCTGATCCTCAAACTGGGCAACTGAATTACGGGAGAAAGCCTTGTTCACCAGCATCCGGAAATAGGTGTGCTGCGGGGCATCCGTTTCCTGGAAGGTTTTGCGTGCTTCATACTCTTCCTCGGACTGGTCCTCGATCCGGATACCCTTTGCCGAACTCAGCAGGTCAGGCTGGCGGTTCAGTTTCATGATATGCTCATGGCTGGTGACCGACCAGAAACCGCGCCCGCCGGTCTCTTCCGTCCAGGTTACACCGCCTTCACCGCGCATGCGCTCGAAGGTCTTGTAGGGTGCGCCCTGGTTGAAGGCGTCAAGGGACGATAGATCGACATTGGGATCTTCAGATTGTGAAAACGGATATTGCCAAGCGTTGCTCATTGCCCATTCCTTGTCTTTTTGGGGAAAGGTCACAGACCATTCCAATTTCCATCAGACTATCCGCTGGCAGGCGGAGCATCTTGGCAGATGTGGACATTGTATGCCCCACAGGTACCGAAGCCCCGGGAAATGAGTATTGTTAGAGAGAAGAATTTAATCATTTAGGAGGTCGCCATGGGCGAAATCGTGGGTGCAGGGCTCGTATCGCATGTACCAACCATCATGACACCGGACGAAGATCGTCTGGAAATCTATGATGGCAAGGACACCAGCCTTATCAAGGGGCTGGAGCGGATCAGGAATGAGGTGCTGGACGTATTGAAGCCAGACGCAGTGATCGTCTTTGACACGCACTGGGCAACGTTGATCGAATTTATTGTAACGTCCCATGAGCGCCGGAGCGGCAAGTTTACGTCCGAGGAACTGCCGAGGGGCATGTCCCAAGTGCCATACGATCTGAAGGGCGACCCAGAGCTTGCCCTTCTGATTGAACGGGAAGTAAACGGCGTCGGCACCCGATGCACGGCCATTGATGACCCCTACCTGCCTATCAATTATGGCACTGTGAATGTGGCGCATCACCTGAAAAAGGATGAAGCATGGCTCAGTGTTGGCGTCTGCATGTCTGCCGACGCCCATGACTATCTGGCGGTTGGCGAAGGCATCCGCTGCGCCATTGAAAAATCGGACCGCAGGGTGGTTCTGTTGGCCAGTGGCTCCATGAGCCACACCTTCCGTCCGTTCCGGGATATCAGCATCGGAAAATATGAGGCTGCAAACCCGGAGTATGTCTTCTCCGCGGAAGCCCGCGAGGCAGACTATGAGCGCCTGGCCTGGTTCAAGGAAGGCAACCACGCCGCCGTCATCGACACCATGGGCGACTATTATAAACACCGGCCTGAAGGCGGCTTCGGCCACTATCTGATGATGGTTGGCGCACTGGGAGCGCGCAACTGCCGGGCCAAAGGGCGTCAATTCAGCGAATATGAAAACTCTGTCGGCACCAGCCAGGTACATGTCTGGTTTGACCGTCCGGAAGACGGCTGGAACGGACTGGATGACAACGAGTCCTGAACCGCCAGCGAATTAAAGAAGCAGCAATAAGGCCGCGAGGAATGTCCTTCGCGGCCCTTTTCATGGTCTATAACCCGTTTTCGGGAACGCTTTAACGCAGGCAGTGGGTCACCCAATTGATGATCTCAGCCCGCCGGATGTGGGGGTCGAGGATGTCTTCATCGATACCCAATTGCCAGGCGATAGCCTTGTTGGATGGGTTTTCAATCAGCGCATCAATCTGGGCCCGATAGCCATCCGCAGCCACTTCCGTATGGAAGAAATCCTGCTCAAGAAGGTCCTGTTTATACAGCCGGAAAAGCATGGACAATTGTTCCAGGTCGAACTCCGGATGATACTGAACCGCCCAGACCTCTGACCGGCCGACAGGAATAACCGCACCCTGGATTTCGCTGTGGCGGTTGGTGCACAGAAGCGTGGCGCCAGTCGGAAGCTTTGTTACTTCGTCATAATGGATGCAGGGCGCATCAAACGTGTGCCGCTTGCCGCGAAAATATGGGTGTTCCCTGCCCGCATCAGTCAGCAGGATTTTCCGCGCGAAACCAATCTCGCGGCCGTTCGGGCTGGCTTCCACCGTACCGCCCGCGGCGATCGCGGCAATCTGCAACCCCCAGCAACTGCCAAGCACAGGTTTGCCCGTTTCGCCAAACTTTTTCAGGATC
>JBNKYQ010000150.1:0-7674 GCA_050300975.1 Kordiimonas sp. | reverse complement strand
CAAGACCCGGCCAGACAAGTAAACCGCTTCATAAATGCTGTGGGTGACAAATAGACCAGACCAGCCCTGCTCTGCCTTCAGGCTTAGCATCAGGTCGTTCATGCGGAAGCGAAGTATCTCGTCAAGGGCCCCAAAGGGTTCGTCCATCAACAGGAGTTCAGCGTTCGCCGCCAGCGCCCGCGCGATGGATACGCGCATCTGCTGCCCTCCGGAAAGCGCCTGCGGGAAGCGGTCCTCAAGTCCACTGAGGCCCACATAGTCCAGGATCTCCTGTAGCCGGTCAGCGCGAAGCATCTGGCCCCTGAGGCTCAGGGGCAGACTGACGTTGGCGGCCACGTCCGCCCACGGCATAAGCGCTGCGTCCTGGAAAACAAAGCCCGTCTCAGGTGCAATGCCATGTTCCCAATTGATCGAGCCGCTGTCTGGTTCCATGAGCCCGGCAACAAGCCGCAGCACGGTTGATTTACCGCAACCACTGGGCCCTAGAAGCGAGACCAGCTCGCCATTCGCGAGCGTGAGGCTGATCCCGTCCAGCACCTTCGTGCCGTCGTAGGCAAAGCAGAGATCGCGCACATCCAACATTAGTTGGCTGCCTCCGCTTTAGTGAATTCAAGGGTGTAGGCATCCTTCACATCAAGGCCCTTGGCAAGGATACCCAGCTCGGACATCTCATCATAGAACTGCTGCCAGCGGGCATCGCTCATATGGCCCACGGTGTCCTTGTCCCCTAGCATTTCATTCGCCCGCATGACGCTAATGCCATTTGCGATCAGCTCCGCGGTCATTTCAGGGTTATCCTTGAGGATCAGTGCGTTGGCCGGGCTTGGATCACCCCACAGATAGTCCTGCCAGCCCTCAATAGAGGCAGCCACGAAATCAGCAACCACCTGCTTGTTTTCATTGATATAGTCGCCACGCACCATCACCATGGCGGAATAGCCGGGGTAGCCTTCATCGGATAGCAGGAACACCTTTGGCTCAACGCCCGCCTGCTTGGCCGTGAATGGCTCTGAGGAGACATAGCCCTCCTGCACTGTCTCAGGATTCGCGAGCCAGGGCGCCAGCGAATAAGTATATTTACGGATATCCCTGTCCTGATAGCCAAACCGCGCCTTCAGCCAGGGCCAGACCGTCGCGATGGCGCTGTCGGCCACGAAAACCGGCCGACCTTTGAGGTCTGCAAGGCCGTCCGCGGCTACATGGGGATGCACCATCATCACTTGCGGGTCCTTCTGGAACGCGGCCATCACCACCTTCACGTCAGCACCCGCAGCCATCAGATTGATCGGCTGGAAACTGTTTGACGCCATGGCGATATCAAGCGCCCCCGCAGCCATCAATCGCGGATTATCCATCTGCGGGCCACCGGGGCGGATGGTCACATCAAGGCCCCGAGCCCGGTAGTATCCCTTGGCCAGTGCCTGATAGAAGCCGCCGTGCTCCGCTTGGGCCTTCCAGTCGGTTGCGAACGTGATCTTTGTGGGTGTGCGCGTGTCCTGTGCGGCCAAAGCCGACGCACAGAACAGGATGCTTAGAAAGCCTATGAAAAGGGTCTGTTTCATGGGCTTAACTATAGGGGGAACTGGGGCCGCGTCAAAAGGAAAGCAGCCCCATTATTGAAAAGCCTACTGGCGCTTGCGCCGACGTCCTTCATAAGGGTTCGCACCCTTTTTCAGGATGATGCGGATCGGCGTGCCCGGCAGGTCAAAGTCCCGCCGCAGTTCATTCTCCAGATACCGCTTGTAGCTGTCCGGCAGGTCGTCCGGGCGGTTACAGAACATCAGGAAGGTCGGCGGGCGGGTCTTGATCTGCGCGCCGTACCTGATCTTGATGCGGCGGCCGCCTACAGATGGCGCCGGGTGCTTTTCAAGCGTGTCCGCAAGCCACTGGTTGAAGGCAGATGTGGGAACGCGGGCATTCCACACTTCATAGGCTTCAGCCACAGCTGGCATCAGGTGCTGGATACCCTTGCCTGTCAGCGCGGAGAATTTCACAACCTTCACGCCCTTCAGCTGTGGCAGGCTGCGGGTCAACGCATCTGTCAGCTGGCGCTGGGCGGCCAGGCGGTCCGACACTGCGTCCCATTTATTGAGCGCGATCACAAGGGCGCGGCCCTCGTTCACCACGCGCTCCGCGATCTTCAGGTCCTGTTTTTCAATACCCTGTTCGGCATCCAGCAGCAGCACTACAACTTCCGCGAACTGAACAGCGCGCAGCGTGTCACCAACAGACAGCTTCTCAAGTTTCTCGGTAACGCGCGCGCGGCGGCGCAGGCCCGCTGTATCAAACAGCTTCACCGGCATGCCGTCCCATTCCCAGTCAACAGCAATGCTGTCGCGCGTCAGGCCAGCTTCCGGGCCGGTGATCAGGCGGTCTTCGCCGACCATTTCGTTGATCAGTGTGGATTTCCCGGCATTTGGCCTTCCGACGATCGCCAGCCTGAGCGGGCGCTCTTCCTCGTCTTCAGCTTCGCGGTCAACAAATTCATACTCAAGGTCACCCTCTGTCGGGCCAGTGTCCACATCGTGGACTTCCTGTGCGTGCTCTGCGTCTTCCTCGTTCGGGTATGGGTCGATCCCCACTTCCTTGAGGCTTTCAACGATGGCGCGGTAAAGCTCTGCCAGGCCTTCGCCGTGCTCGGCTGAAAGGCCGATCGGCTCACCAAGGCCAAGCGTATAGGCTTCATAGATCCCGTCTACGACGGCATTGCCCTCACATTTGTTGGCCACCAAAATCACCGGCTTGTCGCCGCGCCGCAGCCACTGGGCAAAATGCTCGTCCATCGGCGTTACACCGGCACGCGCGTCATACAGCATCAGCGCGATATCGGCTTCCTTGAGCGCCTGTTCCGTCTGGCGGCGCATACGGTCAGAAAGCGACCCTGGTTCGCCCTCTTCCAGCCCAGCCGTGTCGAACAACCTGAATTCAAGGTCAGCGATAGAGCCCTGGGCCTCGCGGCGGTCGCGCGTGACGCCTGGAGTATCGTCAACAATGGCAATCTTCTTGCCAACCAGGCGGTTGAACAGCGTCGATTTACCCACGTTGGGGCGCCCAACAACGGCTAGTGTGAAGGTCATGGTCTTTTAACTTCTGTTAGAAGTGGCCTATCAGCGATAGGCCACCAGTTCGCCAGTGTCGGTCAGCACAATGAAGGTGCCGTCCACCACGATTGGCGGTGTTGAAGCGCCTGCGGGCATTCTGATGCCGCTCAGCACTTCGCCGGTATAAGGCGACACGCTCATGGCATAGCCGTGCGAACTTGTCACCAACAAACGGTCACCCGCAAGCACCGGACCGTTCCATTTGATCAGGTCACGGCGTTTTTCCTGGTTCTGGAAACGCTGCAACTGGGTTACCCAGCGAATACGGCCGTCACCCAGGGCCACGCATATGATCTGACCATCAATGGTAGTCAGGAACCCGAAGTTCCCAGCGATCACAGGCATGTTCACACCAGCGACATCCGCTTCCCAGGAGCGTTCGCCCGTCCGCATATCAATCGCGACCATGCTGCCTGCATGGCTAAGCGCATAGACCTTGCCGCGGTCGATCACCGGATCGCCATCAATATCTGCAAGCGTTGCAAGCGGTGTCAGGCGGCGGGAAGACGACAGTGCATCCTGCCACAGAACCCGGCCGTTACCGCCACGAAGGGCAATCAATTCACCAGAAGACAGCGCCATCACAACGGTGGAGCCATCATAGGCAGGTGATGCGGCGCCAAGCATCCCGGCGCTTTCTGCGATGCCAACCTGATCCCACACCAGGCTGCCATCGGCCGTATCCAGCGCCAGCATCTGGTTGTCATGCGTCACTGCATAAACGCGGCCGCCGCCTACAGTCGGGGCACCACGGAACGGCACAAGGCCACTATAGCGCCACAGCTCGCGGCCATTTGAGGCATCAAGTGCGACCACAATACCGCGACCTGACGTGACATAGAGATTGCCATCGGCGTATGCGGCACCGCCGCCGAAACCAACCTTGCTGCGCTCGTCAGGGGTATCAATCTCTGCTTTCCAGACGGTCCGGCCATCAGCCAGCGATACCGCCGTCACGTCGCCCCGAACATCGACCGCAAAGACCTTGCCGTCGGCCGCCACAGGGCCCGTTACCATACGGCGATACTTCTCATTGCCGGGGCCGATATTACGGCGCCACGCCAAGGAAAGCTGATCGCCAAGCGCCACATGCTGGGGCGTATGGCTTGGGTTGCCGCCTTCAACCGCCCAGTTGCCGTTGGCATAGGGGCGTGGCAGCACCACAGGCAGGCCACTGATCGCAGAATCAGCGTCCAGCGTTTGTGTGGAGGTCAGGATCGAGATGCGCTCCCTGCCCTCGTCATCATACTGTTGCTTTGGCTTGCTGCTTTTGAACAGGCTGCAGCCTGACAGAACAAGGGCGGTTGTCAGGATCAAGCCTGACTTGATGATTACACGAGCCGGTGCGTTCACTGGCTATCTCCCTCGCTGGCTGCGTTTTCTGTTGCTTCTTCAGCTGGCGCAGCGTCGGTACCCGCAGCAACGGCCTCTGCCGCAAACTTTTGCGCTTCAATGAACGTCCGGAACTGGCTTGCGCGGCCCTGGATAGTCTGCGGCGTCTGGGCGTCATCAGCAAGCAGTGTGAACTTCTCCAGCGCGCCGTCCGTGTCGCCTTGCTGCAGGTCGATCAGCGCAAGCTGCTCCTGCGCAGAGAAATACCAGGCCTTGCCTTTGACGGCGATGGTCGCCAGCTTGCCGCGTGCGGTATCCAGGTCACCCTGGCCGATCATCAGCATGGACGCCTTGAGCGTACCAAGTTCAGCAAGGTTCGTCGGTGTCGCGCTGTCGGATGCCAGAGATTCGTATGTGGCGATAGCGCCGGCGATATCCTTGCTGTCTGCCAGTGCGGCCGCTTCACGTAGTTTGGCAAGGGCGACATACCCGCCACCAAGCTGTGGGGCAACGTCACGCCAGATGGCTACGGCGTCGGCGCCGTCAGCGTCCGCTTTTTCAATTGCCGCCTGGAAAGCCTCGGAATGCTGGCTTTCGACGCTGGATACGCGCCAGTTATAAATCTCGCGGCCAGCAACAACCAGAACGATGCCAACAGCAGCGCCGATGACATATTTACCGTAGTTTTTCCACAGAAGATGCATCCGCTCGCGACGGACTTCGTCATCGACTTCCTGCGCGATCAGATCGGAATTAATGTCCGACACACCAAACTCCCCAGACAAGGCCATCTCGCATCTGCGGACGGCTCGGTTTAATCCATTTTTGGGCCCAGCCCGATAATTGGCCGCTACCATAGCCAAAGCGCCCACAGGACGCAAACCAAGAAACGCCTCTCAGAACTTTGAAAGGCGCTTCTTAGCTAGTGAACAGGTGAATGTGGTTATTTTTCGGCACGCAGCCGCGGCATTTGCCCCATCAGCTGTTGGCACCGCGCATTTTGTAGGTGTGCTCTTCCGCTGGGAAGGTACGGTTCCGCACCTCGTCGGCATACTCGGCAATCGCGCCTTCGATATCACGACCGATTTCAGCGAATCGCTTGACGAACTTGGGGTTGATGGCAAACAGGCCCAGCATGTCTTCGGTTACCAGGATCTGACCGTCACAAGCGTTGGAGGCCCCAATGCCGATCACAGGCACAGCCACCTCTTCCGTTACCTTGCGGGCGAGCGGTTCAGCCACACCTTCCAGCACGACGGCAAAAGCACCTGCCTCGGCGATGGCCTTGGCATCTTCGATGATAGGCGCCCACTCGTCGACTGTGCGGCCGCGGGCGCCGTAGCCGCCATGGGCGTGCACGGACTGCGGCATCAGGCCGACGTGGCCCAGCACAGGAATACCGCGGCGCGACAGGAAGCGCACCGTTTCCGCCATTTCAACGCCGCCTTCAAGCTTGACGGCCCCTGCCCCGGTTTCCGACAGAACGCGCGCCGCATTCCGGAAAGCCTGCTCTTTCGATTCTTCGTATGACCCAAACGGCATGTCGATGACCACAAGCGCCTGCTTGGCGCCCCGGCACACGGCGCGTCCATGGCGGATCATCATTTCAAGGTCCACACCGAGCGTGCTGTCGAGACCATAGAGCACCATACCGACACTGTCACCGACCAGCAGGAGGTCACAGTGCTGGTCAAGCCGCGCCGCCATGGGCGTGATATAGGCCGTCAGGCAGACAATCGGCGTGTCGCCTTTGCGGGCCGCTATATTCTTGGCGGTCTGCTGGCGCTTTGGCCGTGCATCAACGGTAACGTCTTTGCTGGTGGTGGACATGGGTACTCTCCTCAACCGTGTTTGCGGCTAATATAGAGGTATTTCCCATGAGGGAAAGGAAAAGCCTACAATTGACTGTTGCAGGAGCCGCTCCCTAAACCATTGACCCTTGCGTTCAATGCGCTAGCTTTCATGGGACACACATGAAGGAGAGATAGCATGCCCGAAATCACCGTATTCGGCTGGTTCCACACCATCATCGGGATTGTTGCGTTATTGTCTGGTGTTTATTCCCTGATCAAATTCCGGGTGATCCGTTTCACGGACACGACCGGGAAGATCTATCTGATCTGTACGCTCTTGGCCGCAGGTTCCGCGCTGGGGCTCTATAATGCCACGGGCGAGTTCAACAAGGCGCATATCCTGGCCATCCTGACGCTTGGCGCGCTGGCCGTGGGCCGGATTGCAGAAACTACGCGTCTGTTCCGTGGGTTCTCAGCCTATATCCAGGCGATCAGCTATACGGCGACCTTCCTCTTTCACATGATCCCCGCCATCACTGACGGCCTGAGCCGACTGCCTGTGGGGGATCCGGTGGTGAAGTCGGTCGAAGACCCACTTTTGAAGCAATTCTATCTGGCTTTCCTGATCGCCTACCTTGTGGTGCTCGCGACCCAGCTTCTATGGCTTAGGAAAAAAGAAAAGGCGGCATAAAGCCGCCTTCCCGAAAGCTTTATTCCCACTCGATTGTCCCTGGGGGCTTCGACGTCACATCATAGACCACGCGGTTGATACCACGGACTTCGTTGATGATCCGCGTCGCCACGCGGCCCAGGAAATCATGCGGGAACGGGTAATAATCCGCCGTCATGCCGTCGGTGGAGTTCACCGCGCGGATGGCACATACGTGATCGTATGTCCGGGCGTCGCCCATTACGCCTACGGTCTTGACTGGAAGCAGCACGGCAAAGGCTTGCCAGATACTGTCATAGAGGCCGGCGTTGCGGATTTCCTCAAGATAGATGGCGTCAGCCTTACGGAGGATATCGGCTTTCTCGCGGGTGATCTCACCCGGGATACGGATCGCAAGGCCTGGACCCGGGAACGGGTGACGGCCTACGAAATCTTCGTGGAGGCCAAGCTCACGGCCAAGCGCGCGGACTTCGTCCTTAAAGAGCTCGCGAAGCGGCTCAACAAGGCCCATGTTCATGCGCTCAGGCAGGCCGCCCACATTGTGGTGCGATTTGATAGTCACCGAAGGGCCACCAATGAAGGACACGCTCTCGATCACGTCAGGGTACAGCGTGCCCTGCGCCAGGAAGTCTGCGCCGCCAACGGCTTTGGCTTCCTCTTCGAACACATCGATAAACAGCTTGCCGATGGTCTTGCGTTTCACTTCAGGGTCAGTCACGCCTGCAAGCGCGCCGAGGAACAGCTCGCTTGCGTCACGGTGAACCAGGTTGATGTTATA
>JBNKYQ010000149.1:0-7690 GCA_050300975.1 Kordiimonas sp. | reverse complement strand
GCTCGAAAAGCGGCTACCAGATCGTGTGGTAGATGGCGTATGAAGCCGACCGTGTCAGCCATGATGACAGTCAGGTGCTCGTCGATATGCAGCTTACGTAGGGTAGGATCAAGCGTTGCAAACAACTGGTCGGCGGCGTATGCATCCGACCGGGTCAAGGCATTGAACAAGGTGGACTTGCCAGCGTTGGTATAGCCTACGAGCGCCACAATCGGATAAGGCGTCTTTTGCCGCTGCGCCCGGTGGAGCGTGCGGGTACGTGTGACATTCTCAAGCTGGCGTTTGATTCGCGTGATCCGATCAGCAATGATCCGGCGGTCGGCCTCGATCTGCGTTTCACCCGGTCCGCCCATGAAGCCTGCACCGCCACGCTGACGCTCAAGGTGGGTCCACGAACGTACCAGGCGGCTACGCTGGTAGTTGAGGTGCGCTAGCTCTACCTGCAGCTCCCCTTCTTTGGTGCTGGCACGGTTACCGAAGATTTCCAGGATAAGCGCTGTACGGTCGATCACCTTGGTGCCGATTTCGCGCTCAAGGTTCCGTTGCTGGATCGGGCTTAATTCGCAATCAAAGATAACGAGGTCGATGTCCTCGTTCTTGCTGAATTCCTTGAGATCGCCAAGCTTGCCGACGCCCAGGTAGGTGGCCGGACGCACGCCGCGCAACGGGATGCATTCGCCGCCGATCAGGTCGATGTCGATGGCCAGCGCAAGTCCTTTTGCTTCCTCAAGGCGTGCCTCAGGGGAGCGAACAAGCGCATCAGCTTTGCGGGAATCTTTGACATAAGGATGGACAACGAATACGCGCTGCCGTGCTGCCTCATCCTGGAGGTAGCCTAATCCTTCGGTTGACCAGCCGTCGCCCGGCTGATCGGCCGAGCGGTCATCGGTTCGGTCGGTCAATTAGTCCTCAATATCTTTTTCCGGCTCAAACAACTGCACTGGGCCAGATGGCATCACCGTAGAGATTGCGTGTTTGTAAACCAGTTGGGAATGGCCGTCACGGCGCAACAACACACAGAAGTTGTCGAACCAAGTGATTACTCCCTGCAGTTTAACACCGTTGACTAAAAAGACCGTTACCGGCGTTTTGGTTTTGCGAACGGCGTTAAGAAAGACGTCCTGGAGGTTTTGATTTTTTTCTGACATGGACTGTCCGTTTGTTTTTTAAGTTATAATCATTGCGCCTGTAGAGCATAGTGCCGCTGCCGACCCGTTTGATCCGGTGCCGATAAGCACCTTCCCCGTCACATATCGGCTGCGCGTACATATATGTCAGACACCCTCGCTGTCGGTCAACAGGCTTCGTACATTTATCCGCGCCAAAAACTTCTTGCGATCAGGGCAAGAAACAATGACGCTTCAATCCGCCCAAGCAGCATCAGGCTTGAGAGGATCATATAGTCAGCCTCTGTAAGCCCTGAAAATCCGCTGAAATATGGGTCGATTATGGTAATCAGCGGCCCCGAAAGCGTGAGCGCTGATACAGACATGGCAGTTGCCGCCTGAAAATCAATACCCAGGACCGCCAAAAATAGCGTGCCGAACACCAGCATCAGGACAAAGGCGCCAACCAGAAGCCAGACAGCCTCGATATCCCGCCGTTCAATGGTAAAGGATTGGAAGCGCAGGGATTTCACGCCGTGTGGGTGCGCGAGCCTGTCTACCTCTTTGCGCGTCAGGAAATAGACGACAATCAGCCTTAACTGCTTGATGCCACCGGTGGTGCTCGCAACCGCACCGCCAAGACAGGCGAGAAGGATCAGGATAATCGCGCCCGCGTCCGCCCCATCGCCAGTAAACCCCATCTCGGACGGCGCGAAACCGGTGGTCGACATCGCGGATATGGCGGCAAACACGCTGTGCCAGAAGCCGATCAGGTCGCCCGGGAAAGCCAGCAAAAACAGGGCAAACGCTCCCCCGGCCAAAACAAGGAGAACACTCCTACTTTCAAGCCCTTGGGGATGTTTGGCTTTCACCCTTAAGAGCCGCGCCCGCATGATGTCCCAGTTCAGCATCGCCAGAACCATGAAAACAGCCAGAACCATCTGGGTGCCCACATCCTCGATTTTATTCGACCCGTCAGGGCCGATACCGGTGGTACTGATGGTGCTCATGGCCAGCTGCAACGCATCAAATAGCGGCAAGCCTGTTAGCATGAGAAACGCACAGCAAACAATTGTAAACAAAGCATAAATTGGCGCGATAGATATGGCGACAGCCCGCAGGCGCGGATAGCCGGTCTCGCTATCACCGTAGGGAAGCGGCGACCGGTGAAGCTGTACCCCACCACTATTGACTGCCGTCAAGATCGAGAGCGTCATGCAGATGGCCAGAAAACCGCCAATCCAGGAGGCCTGAACCCGCCAGAAGGCCACGGAGACGATGGCTTCATGCGCGCCTTCATAAGCGCTGCTGCCGGTTGTAGTGATCAGGGACATGCCTTCAAAAAAAGCGGGCACGAGCCCCTGTTCCGGGAAAATGAAGAAGAAGGGCATGCCTGCAACGATCGCCAGCGATATGCCGCCCACGACGGGCAAGAGGATGGTCAGCCGGGTGACCTTGATCTGGGGGGTGGACCGAAAACCCAGAAAAAGCGAGCCGCCGATGACCGACATCACCATGATAGAGGCCAGGAATCCGCTGGCCGCGTGAATTTCAGACAGCGAAGCCGCGATCACGAAGGGAACGGCCTGTGTGGCGCTCAGCAAGAGAATCCAGCACCCGATCAGGTAAAAAAGCCGACTTCGCCACATGTGTCGACCCTAAAAAATGTCGGCCCGGGCAGAGAAGAGCTGCTCGATCTTTTTCACGGCTTCCGAAAGCGCCAGGATCACAACCCGGTCTTCGCCCATCAGAACGGTGTCCGCGCTGGGGGTGATGGCTTCTTCACCGCGCACGATCATCCCGAATTTCACATCTCCATGCAGGCGCAGTTCGCCAATCGACCGGCCAGCCACCTCAGAGCCTTCAAGAACCTCAGCTTCGATAATCTCGGCCTTGCCCTCAAAAATGCTGTAGAGATCGCGGATACGGCCGCGGCGAATATGCCGAACGATCGACGACACAGTCGTCTCACGCGGGTCGAGGGCCACATCGATGCCGAGCGAGCCCACAAGGCTGCCATAGATCGGATTGTTCATCAGCGTGATGGCCCTCGGGCAGCCCTGCTGCTTGGCCAAAAGCGACGACAGGATATTCACCTCGTCATCATTCGCGACCGACACGATAGTGTCTGTCTGCGAAATATTGGCTTCCTGCAGGATTTCCCGGTCGAGCGCGTCACCGTTGATCACCACGGTCCGCCCCAGCTTTTCAGCGATCAGCTCGGCCCGTTTCTTGTCATACTCAATGATCTTGAGATTGCTGACAGAGGCATTGTCTTCCAGCTGCTGCGCCAGAAACAGGCCGATGTTGCCGCCGCCTACGATGACAATACGCTGCGCAGCCTTTTCCTCATGGCCAAACACGGCCATGGCGCGTTCGGTGGTGCCGGTTTCGACGGCGATATAGACGGCGTCGCCGGCCTGTAGCTGGTCATCGCTCCTGGGCACGAAGATGCGTTCACCGCGTACGACCGCCGTTACAGTGGTCTGAAGGTTCGGGAACAATTCGCTCAACTGCCTCAGTGGCGTGTCAACCACGGGGCAGTTTTCGTCCAGCACCAAGCCTATCATGCGCACGCGGCCGTCAACAAACGGCACCATGTTGAAGGCTCCAGGCACTTCAAGCCGACGCTTGAGGGCTTCTGCGACCTCAAGTTCCGGCGAGATGATCACGTCAATCGGCATATTCTCGCGCGAGAACAAGTCGCCCCACACGGGCTTCAGGTATGTCTGGTTCCGGATACGGGCCACCTTGGTGGGAACGCTGAAAAGCGAGCTGGCAACCTGGCAGGCGACCATATTCACTTCATCGGACCAAGTCACGGCGATCAGGAGCTCCGCGTCAGATGCCCCTGCCCGGTCCAGCATGGACGGATCAGAGGCGTGACCAACCAGTGCCTGCACATCAAGCGATTCGCTGATTTTCCTGATGAGATCGGGTGACCGGTCGATCACCGTAACATCATTCTGTTGGTCGGCCAGATGCTTCGCTATATTGAAGCCTACCTGACCGGCGCCACATACGATAACTTTCATAATTCCCCGTAACGCCTAATAGCTTTTGTCGCTGGCTCAGGCCTCGGAACCATCGCCATTTCTGGCGGAACCGGTCAAGCCCAGTGACTTCAGTTTCCTGTGCAGGGCGGACCGCTCCATACCGATGAAAGCGGCCGTCCGCGAAATATTACCGCTGAACCGGTTTATCTGAACCTTCAGATATTCCCGCTCAAAAGCCTCCCGTGCTTCCCGAAGCGGCGTCGTCATAATGGCTCCATTGCTGCCGGAGTGCAACAAATCACCGGAACCGCTTTGAATTTCCGGTGGCAACTGGTCGGCTGTAATTTCACCGTCAAGCTCGTCAGAGCCCATGATCACTACGCGTTCCATGATGTTCTTGAGCTGCCGCACGTTGCCCGGCCAGTCGTAGGACTGGAGTGCCGCGACTGCGTCGTCGGCCAGATGGACCTTCGGGCGCCCCGTGGCTTCAGCCAGGGCATCGAGGAAATTCTGCGCCAGCATCGGGATATCTTCCCGGCGTTCGGAAAGGGACGCCATCTTGAGCGGCACCACATTCAGCCGGTGGAACAGATCTTCCCGGAAGCGCCCTTCCGCGATTTCCGCCACAAGGTCCTTGCTGGTCGCAGATATAACCCGCACGTCCACCTTGACGCCGGTGTTGCCACCCACACGTTCAAAGGCCTGATCGGTCAGCACGCGCAGAATCTTTGCCTGTGTCGGCAGCGGCATGTCGCCGACTTCGTCGATAAACAGGGTTCCGCCGTGAGCCCGCTCAAACAGGCCGGTTTTCACCACGCCGCCATTCTGTTCAACGCCAAACAGTTCCTGCTCCATCCGGTGCGGTTCCATGGACGCGGCGCTAACGACGATGAAGGAGCTACCTACCCGGTGTGACCGGTTATGGATCTGCCGTGCAGCTACTTCCTTGCCTGACCCTGATGGACCATGGATCAATACCCGGCTGTTGGTCGCAGCAACCTTCTCAATGCTCTGACGCAAGCCATTGATTGCGTTTGATTTTCCCGTGATGTCCACGGTGAAAACAGACCGCTTCTTCAGCTCTTCGTTTTCTCGGCGCAGGCGCTCGGCTTCCGTGGCGCGCTGGACCGTCAGCAGCAGGTGATCGGCTTCAAAGGGCTTCTCAATGAAATCGTAAGCGCCCTTCTTGATCGCCGCGACTGCCGTTTCAATATTGCCATGACCGCTGATCACAACCACAGGCAGTTCCCGGTGCCGGGATTTCACCAACTCGAGGATTTCCAGGCCGTCCAGCTTGCTGCCCTGCAGCCAGATGTCCAGCACCATAAGGGATGGCAACCGTGCCTCGATCTCCGCGAGGCCGGTGTCACTGTCGCGCGCCGTGCGCGTGTTATAGCCTTCATCCTCCAGAATCCCGGAGATCAGTTCACGGATATCTTCTTCGTCATCAATGATAAGGATATCAAGAGCCATCTTTAGGCTTACTCCCTGTTGCTCACTCGGCCGCGCTGGCGCTGTTTTTCGGCGTCAGCTGCGGGTTATTGGAATCGGCTTGGTTTGCTTCCGCGCGCTGGTAAAGCGCTGCGTGTGAGAAGGTCAGGATGGCGCGCGCGCCCACCGGTTTGCGGTCCAGGATTTTAACGGTGCCACCGTGCTCTTCCATGATGCGGCGCACGATGGCGAGCCCAAGGCCCGTGCCCTTTGCGCGAGTGGTCACATAGGGCTCCATCAGGCGGTTTTTCTGCTCCTGCGGCAGGCCAAGGCCGTTGTCGTCGACCTTAATCACCGTCTGGTCTTCATCCTGGGACATTGTCACCTTGATATGGCCTGGCTCAATGGTGTCATTGATATTGTCCATATCGGTCGCTGTGCGCGCAAGAACGGATTCAGACGCATTCTTCAGGATGTTGGTCAGCGCCTGCCCGATCAGACGGCCGTCGCATGGCAGCGGATGTCGTTCTTTCGGCATATCAGTGGTGAACTGGATCTTGGCCGCCGCCACGTCCTGAAGGAACACAGACTGCTTCACCACATCCACAAGGTCGGTTTCCTTGAAGATCGGCGATGGCATGCGGGCAAAGCTTGAGAATTCATCCACCATGCGCCTCAGGTCCCCCACCTGTCGAATGATGGTATCCGTACACTGGGAGAAGACCTTCACATCGGAAGTGATTTCCTTGGAGTATTTGCGCTTCAGGCGTTCGGCCGAAAGCTGGATCGGGGTCAGCGGATTCTTGATCTCATGGGCGATCCGGCGCGCCACGTCTGCCCACGCAGCCGTCCGTTGGTCAGCCAGCTGTTCGGTCAGGTCATCGAACGTGACCACATATCCGGCGATATTGTCGTTCTCTGATTTCTCAACGAACACGCGCACCAGAAGAGTCCGACCTTCTTCGCCAACCTCAACCTGAACCTGACCTTTGGCCTCGCCGGCGTTTGAGCCTTCAGCCTGCGCCAGCAGTTCACGGAATTCCGGGACCACGTCGTGAAGGCGAACGCCGATCAGTTCCTCATGTGTGCGTCCAAGAAGGCTGGAAGCGGACCGGTTCGGCAGGAAGATGGTACCGTCCTGCTGCATGCCGATAACACCGGCCGATACGCCTTCAAGCACTTCCTCAAGGAAGCGGCGACGCTCATCCAGTTCCTTGTTGGCGTCCAGAAGCGCATCCTGCTGCTTCGTCAGCTGATCGGTCATGCGGTTGAAGGCGCGGCTGAGTGTGCCGACCTCGTCGCTTGTAGGCACACTGGGCACCCGGGCATCCAGCTCCCCCTTACCCACGCGCTCCGCGGCGTCCACGAGGTTCGAGAGCGGCGTCACCAGCCGGCTTGAGAACCAAAGCCCCACCCAGATGGCCGCCAGAAGGATCAGAAGCGCCACGATGATGAAGACCACGTTGAACTGCAGCTGGATATCGCCGCGCTGGACCTCAAGGTTCTGATAATCCGCTACAGCGCTTCGGGTTGCCTCGAGGTACGCCAGAACCTGAGGGTTCAGGTCCCGCGCGACATAAAGATAGGTTGGCCTGAAGAAGGATGTCAGGCGGATCATGCCGACAACCGTGTTGTCCGCCCGGTTTGAGGCCACAAAGGTGCCATCGTGCCGCACGCGGTCGATCATGTCTTCCTTGAGCCGGATGGTGGCGAGCTCAAGCCCCTGGCTCGCGCGCGCAAGCACGGTGCCTTCCGTGTCGCTTTCCGTGATCTCGATCACCAGCACCTCAGAAAGCAAACGGGTATTCAGCGCACCATAAGCCACCTGCCTCAGCGCAAGCTGGTCAGCCTGCTGCAGCGGGGTCATGCGGTTGAAGGCAAGCGCGATGGCCTGCATGTCCTTCTCGATGGTGGCGCGGTGCTCCACCATATAGGCTTCGGCCACCTCAAGGGAGTTGTTGATCGTGGAGCGAACCTTTTCGCTGAACCAGCCCTGGATACCGAATTCAAGGAACAGTGCTGAAAAGACGGTCATGATGATTGGCGGCACAATCGCGATGGCGATAAAGAAGCCGGTCATTTTGGTTTGCAGGCGAGAGCCCGCGGCCTTGCCTTTTTTCGCGCTCCAGATTCGCACAAACCAGCGGCCGATCGACA
>JBNKYQ010000148.1:0-7698 GCA_050300975.1 Kordiimonas sp. | reverse complement strand
GCTACATATGAGCGGCTTGCAAACGGAACAAACCAACTCGAGAGGGAAGCAACGGGAAGGAAGAGGAGAGAGAGAGAGACAGGGAGCGGAGGAGTAAAGCGGCGGCGGCGCGGAGGAAGAACGCCGCCGCGGTTGCTTGCGCTTGGTCTGCTCCTGGCGCTTCAGTTATTTCAACCACGTAATTGCCCTGGTAAACGGTGCTTTGGGTCGTTTTGTCAGTGATTGTCAAACTGTATAGATTGGTGCCCATGCTGCCTTGGACATTAGCAACAGCGCCGACCTTGTAGGGATTGCCGTTGAGGGTAAAAACATAGTTTTTGGGAGCCTTTCCCGATGTGTTCCCCGACCAGTTCAGGCCTATGTTGAATTTAATGTCGCCGCTCGGGGCAGCCATGCTGCCGCTGGTGGTCGCAAAGATCGACTGCGTATGAGACTTGATGGCATTGTCTTTTGCATTTGAGCCGGTTGCAGTGACGCGGACTTCGTATGTGACGCCGGCTTTCAGGCCCGATATTTTTGTGCCTGACGGACTTGGTGTCGACGGTGACAGCGTGACCCCTTCAACCGGGACGCTTCCACCATAACTGACATCAACTGCATATCCTGTCGCGCCAGTAACTTCCGGCCATTTGATTGTCAGTGATGTGTCGGCTGTTTTTGAAACGGAGGTCAGCGGCGTGTCGAGGCGTCCGTCATTCAGGATGGTAATCCGCATCGTTGTTGCATTGGCTGGCAGCGGTACATACGGGCTTGGCCTGCCGCCACGGTCACTGTATGCGAAACCATAGGCATCGGACATATTATAGAACACCGCCGCATAGGGATTATAGTATCCGTCGTTGGTATTGCGTGCGTCGCCGAACGGATACAGGGTGGGCGGGTTGGAATACCAATTGGCACTGTTCTGGGGGGCGTTGCTGCCATCTCCCACATATCCGAAATTGACACCGGCAAGGAAATCACCTGCGATGACGGCATAGAGGCTGTTGGCAAGGGACGCGACCTGCTTCTTGCTCATGCCGGCCTCCGGCACGGAAAAGGCTGTTGCCGGTGCACCATAGATATTCACGTCGTAACCGCTGTTCTGACCGGGTTTGGGCAGCGACACGGTCACGGTAAGGTCAGAGGGAAGGTCCACTGTTGCAGGTGGTGCGGGCGGGGCAGTGAATGTGACGGTCGGGGCCGATGTATAGCCTTCGCCGCCATCATTGATGGTGACCGATTTTACAGCACCGCTTGATGACAGTACCGCGACGCCGGTTGCCTGCGTTGTTGCACCACCACCGCTGAAGGTGACAGTGGGGGCAGCAGTGAAATAGTCGGACCCGGGCTGGGTTATGGTTACGCCGGTCACTTTCTCTGTGGCCGTGTCAAACTCCACGGTGCCTTGAGCTGTTATGGCGGCAGGCGGTACGCCACAGGGTGTGCCCCCCATCGGGTGTCCGCTTTTTGACGTCAGAACGACTTGGTAGCCACCATTATTGTCGGACTCGAATGTCCCAGAGTAGTCGTACGTGACGGAGGAGGAGCACCCTGCATTTCCAGCGCCGCTGACAGTGAAAGTCTCATTTTCAAGAGAGCTCAGGTAATCCTTGAAGCTGGGATACGGCGCCGGGGACCCGGTCGTGGAATTCGAGGCCTGCAGCGAAGGGCCTGTTACCCGTTTGAACTTCGACACTCCTTGGCTCGGGGCCCAGGTGGTGGGCATGAAAGCCTTGCCCATGCTGCTGGTGTCAAGATTATACAGTGCGTCGAGGATGGTTTTGGTTGACGAATAGAATGTCATGGTATCGATGATGTGGCCGTTATCATCGAGGTAATCGAATTGCATCGGGACACTGAAGAAGTCCAGCGATGTCAGGTCTGCGCCACTATTGGGATAGCCGAATTCCATCTTGTCCCACCGGAACTGCTCTTTCCCGGTCGGGAAATTGCCGTCGGAAATGCTGAGCGTCGATGAGTAGGAAACCATCATCCTGCCGCTGGTGATGGCCGCGATTGGAAAGCTGTATACCTTCAAGCTCTCGCCCGTGTAGGGGGAGATCATTGTCCCGCAGGAGGTCAGGGCACTAAGCGCCCCGACTGTTGCGCTGCCGTCGGGCGTAGCCGCGATATCAAAATATTTCAAACCGGCCGGTGCTCCTGTTGCAGGCCAGCCGATATTGGCACCTGACAAAAGCAGATACACGGCATCGTCATCCTTGCCACTGTCGTTGACCACCTGGACCGCGAGCTGGTTGCTTGCGGTATTGGCCGGGCAGGAGGAAGCGGAAGCCGAATGCCCGGTGGTGCCTAGCAAGATGGCCATCGCGGGAAGGTAAAGCATTGAAGGTCGAAACAGGTAGTTGAGCGACATGATGGTCTCCTTGTCCCTGCGGGACATTCCCGCATCAGGGTTTCTGGGCGCGCGCGGCAGGCTTATTGGCAAAAACAAACCCTTCGCATTCTATCTATGCGAGTTCTTATCTACCGTGGATTTTATGAAGTTCATATCCGTAAAGTTTATGATCGCTTCTTATTGGTGATTTTTAGGTTGTAAAATTCCCATGCCTCTGCCGCGCAATTTGATTTTCTGATTTCAAGGGTCTGACCTGAAGCCGGTTTTCGACCGTTGCGCGGCTACGCGGCATGCCCAAGCCCATGCCTGCCCATGTGGTGGGGACACACTCCCAAATCGCCTCAGATCCAGAACAAAAGATAAACAAACATGTTTAATGCATTGTTTTTAATGGGTTTATGATCGGACATGTGTCGTTTTTGATACCCAAGAAAGTTCACTATTTCCCATGTAATCCCATTGACCAACCATGTTTGCCCATGATATCCCAAATAGGTTCGGATGACGATCCGAATGCCTGTCTATCGTTTGGCGGCGAGCGGCGGGGGGAGAAAACGGGGGCTGATGGGCAATGGCATTTTTCCTGTCCACATTCAAAAACAAGGTCGACAAGAAGGGGCGTGTGTCCGTTCCTGCGCCTTTCCGTTCGGCTGTTGCCTCTGGCCATTTCCCTGGTGTTGTCGTGTATCGCCCGCTCAATCTTCCGTGCATCGAAGGCGCGGACATGTCCTTCCTTGAACAGCTGTCTGACCGGCTTTACGGCGATTTTGGTCCCTTCAACCCCGACCAAATGTCTGTCGCCACCGCCATTCTTGCCGGGGCCAGCCAGCTCCAGTTCGACCCTGAAGGCCGTGTCATGTTGCCTGCAGAGCTTCGTGAATTTGCCGGTATTGATAGTGCCGCCACCTTTGTTGGCCTAGGCCGCAAGTTCCAGATCTGGGACACTGCGGCCTATGAAGCGCACCAAAAAGAACAGTTGGCGCTGGCGTCTGAGACCGCGCCCAACTTGCCGCCCTTCGGCGGCGGGGGGCAGGCATGATTGCCGCCTCCAGCACCAGTAATCATCACACCGGACATATCCCTGTTCTATTGAACGAAGTTGTTGAGGCGCTCGCGCCAAAGGATGGGGAAGTGTATGTGGACGGCACCTTCGGCGCCGGCGGCTATACCCGTGCGGTACTGAATGCGGCTGACTGCAAGGTTATCGCGATTGACCGCGACCCCGATGCCATCAAGCGCGCTGCAGCTTTCAAAGCCGAATTCGGTGACCGGTTCGATATCCTCGAGGGCTGCTTTGGCGACATGCGTGCGCTGCTTGACACCGCCGGTGTTGACGCTGTCGATGGCGTGATGCTGGATATCGGTGTGTCCTCCTTCCAGCTTGATGAAGCAGAGCGCGGCTTTTCCTTCATGGGCGATGGGCCGCTGGATATGCGCATGGGCATGTCAGGCGAAAGCGCCGCAGACGTGGTCAATACTTATGACGAAGAGCGTCTCGCCAATATCATTTACGAGTATGGAGAAGAGCGGAAGTCGCGCCGTATCGCGGCGGCGATCGCCAAAGACCGCGTCATGACCCCCTTTACCCGCACCAAGCAGCTTGCCGACATGATCGAGCGGGTCATTGGTCGCCCGCCCCAGCGCAAGGGGCAGAAGTCGGTTCACCCGGCCACGCGCACCTTCCAGGCGCTTCGTATTCACGTGAACGACGAGCTGGGCGAGCTGGAGCGTGGCCTTGAAGGCGCGGAGCAGGTACTCAAGCCCGGTGGCCGCCTTGTTGTGGTGTCCTTCCATTCGCTTGAAGACCGCATGGTCAAGAATTTCATGGCTGAACGTGCTGGCCGTATGAGCGGCGGTAGCCGCCATATGCCGGGGCCTATAGCGGCAGGCCCCGCGCCCACGTTCGAGCAAAAGAATAAGGGAGCGGTGAAGCCGGGAGACGCAGAGCTGGAGGTTAATCCACGCGCGCGCTCTTCCCGGCTTCGCCAAGCTATTCGCACCGAGGCGCCTGCGCGGGCTGCCACGTCAAAGGGGAGGGGCTGATGCGTCGGATGATCACCATTTGTGCGGCGGTAACGGCGCTGGCATCTGGCGCGGCTGTGTTGCAGTTGAAGCTGGCGGTGCAGGAAAAGGCCGAAGCCGTTGAGGCGCTGGCCCAGAAAATTCATCAGGACCGCGAGGCGATCCGCGTCTTGGAGGCCGAGTGGGCCTTCCTGACGACGCCCCGGTCACTGCAGGAAAAATCAATCCGGTTCCTCGCGCTGATGCCGCCGAACGCCGAGCAGGTGGTGACAGACATCACGCAAATCCCGTTCCGCCCGCAGGGTGTCGAGGCGGGTGAAGACCCGGGTGTGTTGCTGCCGATCAAGAAACCGGAAGTGAAGCCAAAGCAAAGCAAGGCTGACAAGGACAAAAAAGGACAAAGTTTGTGAGTGCGACGACGGCATATCAGCGTCTGTCCCTTGAAGGGGAGCGCAAAAGCGCGCTTGATGTTGCCCGCAACCGGTTGATGGTTGCGGTTCTGCTGTTTTTTGCGGCCTTTGCGGTGATGGTGGTGCGCACCATCGAGCTTGGGCTGTCGACGCCTGAAACCAAACAGGTGGCCGAGCGCCAGATCGTGATTCCACCGGTGAAGGTGGCGCGCGCCGACATTCTGGACCGTAACGGCGAAGTACTTGCAACGAACCTTGAAACCTCATCCCTTTACGCCAACCCGTCAGAGATCAAGAATCCGGCTGAGGTTGCTGCGCGCCTTGTTGAAGTGCTGCCGGACCTGAGCCTTTCGGAAGTCGAAGAAAAACTGTCGTCTGGCCGCAAGTTCGTTTGGCTGAAACGCAAGCTGAGCCCGCGTGAGAAGTGGGAAGTGAACGCCCTTGGCGTTCCGGCCTTCCAGTTCGAGCGCGAGGAAGAGCGGGTTTATCCCCATGGTCGTCTGGCCGCGCACGCGCTTGGCTATGTGGATGTGGACGGCAACGGCCTTGGCGGCGTTGAATATTTCTTCAACGACCGGCTGAATGACACAAGCCGCACGGACGAGCCGATCAAGCTGGCACTGGACATTCGCGTGCAATACGCGCTGACGGACGAGCTTGAGGCTGCCATGAGCGCCCACCGCGCCATCGGTGCAGCCGGCATTGTGATGGATGTGAACACGGGCGAAGTGATCGCGCTGGCGTCCCTGCCGGACTACGACCCGAATGACATTCGCGGTGTGGCCAGCCAGCAGCGCTTCAACCGTGCGACCCAGGGCGTGTACGAGTTGGGTTCCACCTTCAAAACCTTCACGTTTGCGGCTGCCCTTGACCAGGGTGTCGCTACGCTCGAAGACGGTTATGACGCCTCGAAGCCCCTGCATGTAGCGCGCTTCACAATCCGCGACGACCACCCGAAGGCACGCTATATGACGCTGCCTGAGATTTTCGCATTCTCGAGCAATATCGGCACGGCGCAGATGGCGCTTGATCTGGGAGCTGAAAAGCAGCAGGCCTTCCTGCGCGAGATCGGCCTTCTGGACCCGACGCACCTTGAGCTTGCGGAAGTGGGCAGCCCGATTTATCCGGCGACCTGGCGCAAGTCCTCCACCATGACGATTTCCTATGGCCACGGCATTGCTGTCAGCCCGGTTCAGCTGGTTAACGGTATTGCCGCAATGGTGAACGGTGGGCGGCTTATTCCTGCCACACTCACCCACAACGATGACAATTGGCGGCAGGGGCAGCAGGTGATCTCTCAGAACACCAGCCGCAAGATCCGGCAGTTGCTGCGCCTTGCCGTCACCAAGGGAACCGGCGGTCGTTCCGAGGCTGTTGGCTACCGTGTCGGCGGTAAAACAGGCACGGCGGAGAAGGCCGTTGCCGGCGGGTATGACAGAAAGGCGCTGATCTCTTCGTTTGTCGGCGTTTTCCCAATGGACGATCCGCAATATGTGGTGTTCGCGCTGCTGGATGAGCCGCGCGGCACGAAGGAAACTTTTGGCTATCGCTCGGGCGGCTGGGTCGCAGCCCCTGTGGTGAAAAACGTGATTTTGCGCTCTGCTCCGCTGCTTGGGGTGGCGCCGAAACGGGAAGATGAAGGCCTGTATCAGCAGGTCGCCCTTATGATTGAAAAGGACTAGGGAAGGGGCAATGACAGTAACGCTTGCACAACTGCTGGGCGGACGCCGGGTGGCTGGTGATGTAACCATCACCGGCATGACCGTGGACAGCCGCCGCGTGCAACCGGGAGACCTGTTCGTTGCCTTGCCCGGAACAAAGGTGGATGGGCGCAAGTTCATCGCTGACGCCATTGAGGCGGGTGCATCCGCCATTCTGACGACCGAGGGAGCATCGGTAGAGGGGGCAGGCGTCCCTGTAATAGAAGACGCCAACCCCCGCCGCCGCTATGCAGAGCTGGCAGCGCGTTTCCATGGGGCGCAGCCTGCGGTGCAGGTGGCTGTCACTGGCACCAACGGCAAGACCTCCGTAGCTGATTTCACCCGCCAGATCTGGCAGGCGACCGGGTTTGAGGCGGCCAGTATTGGCACGCTTGGTGTGCGGTCAAATTCCGTGAAGCGCCCGGGTGGCCTCACGACACCTGACCCGATGGCGCTGCATGAAGTGCTGGCGGCGCTTGCAGAAAACGGTGTGGATCATGCGGCGATCGAGGCCTCGAGCCACGGGCTGGACCAGTACCGCCTTGACGGCGTGCGCCTTCAGGCGGCGGCCTTCACCAACCTGACCCGCGACCATATGGATTATCACCGCACGGAGCAGGGCTATTTCTACGCCAAGGCGCGCCTGTTCGGCGAACTGCTTGGCCCCGGCGCGGGTGCTGTGATCAATGTGGATGACCCGTGGGGCCAGATCCTTGAGGACATCTGCTGGGCGCACGGCCTGCGCATCCTGACCGTTGGCTGCCACGAAAAAGCGGTACTGCGGCTTCTCGACCAGGAAGTCACAGCCACGGGGCAAGTGATCAGGGCGCTGTTTGGCGGCAAGGAATATACGGTTCAGCTGCCGCTTGTTGGCGCCTTCCAAGCCCACAATGCGTTGGTGGCCGCGGGTCTTGTGATCGTCTGCGGCGGTGACGCCGACCAGGTCATGAAGGCGCTTGAAGGCCTTGAAGGTGTGCCAGGGCGGATGGAGTTGATAGGCGAAAGCGCCACTGGCGGCGCCGTATTTGTGGACTATGCCCACACGCCGGACGGCCTGCGCACAGTGCTGAAGGCCGCGCGGTCGCACAATCCAAACAAACTCAAGGTCGTGTTCGGCTGCGGTGGGGACCGCGATGCCGGCAAGCGGCCCATTATGGGCGAAATCGCCAGCAGGCTGGCCGACGTCGTCATCGTCACCGATGACAATCCGCGTTCGGAGGAGCCCGCC
>JBNKYQ010000147.1:0-7774 GCA_050300975.1 Kordiimonas sp. | reverse complement strand
TTCCGATCTGACCTACGAAAAAATTGGTTCAGCCGCGTGGTTTCAAAAACAAGAGCTCCTAGTGAGTCGTATTGGATTGTTCTCGAGGTAAGGATATCATCCAAACCATCGATCACTAGGATATGGCGACTTTCGCTGCGAAAGGTTGAGATCAGTTCTTTCAAACTTTCAACGAAGTCTGGAAGTTCTGACGCTGGACGGATTTCACGTGTGGACCAACTGTGTTCTGCTAATTTTGGTACACTTAGTTTGAAGCTATTTTTGGCTGTAGTTCGTATCAAGGAAGCTGGGTTGAGGTTGGGTGACAGACCCATTTCTTTGAACGCTTGGACTGTATTATGTAGAGCATCAAAATCAGGGTGCTGGGCACCATTATCTTTGCCGAAGGAATTCAACAAGTAAATTAGCAGTATCCATGACCAAGCTGACGGAAACTTTGCCTCGATTTCAGTGTCGCCGCGAATTATCTTTGAAAATGGTTTGAAGGGAAAGTCTTCAAGTTCGATTTTGGTGACAAAATCTGTCGGAGAGTTCGATGCTGCAAGTTTTAATCTCTCCCCGATTGTTGATTTACCGGCACCTTTGTAGCCAAGAAACAGAAACTTGGTTCCTGAGTGTGCCTCTTCAAAAATGTTATGTGGGTCTACCGCTCCTTCAATCAGTAGGCCGGGATCTTCAGCGCTCTCTGTTTCCGCGCTAGCAAACCCAAATTTAATGTCAGAGAACCTCAGAGACCCATCCATGTTTTTGCTCACATTTGCTCAATGTTACCACTATAGGTAAGTACCTTATCTTTATAGTTGCTTTTTGCACAAGAAAATCCTTAGGTTAGTGTGACAGCCGTTGCCCTCCACCTCTCACTCAGGGTCCTTGCCAGCCCGAGCTCGAAGGCGTGGCTTTCGGGCCATTGCAACGGGGAGTAAAGCGATTTACCGTTTGATTGCGATTGCACGAGAGGGGAGAGGATAGTGGCACAGGATGTTCCGGTAAGCTGCACATGCGGCAGGGTTAAGGGGGTCATCCGCGGCCTTGGGCGCTCAAGCAGCAACCATGTGACGTGCCCATGCAAGGGCTGCCAGTCCTACGCCCACTATCTGGGCCGCGCGGATGACATGCTTGACCAAGGCGGATATTCCAACATCTTCCAGATTGACCCCGCCACCTTCGAGATCACCGAAGGGCATGACCATCTGGCCTGCGTGCGCATGACGCCCAAGGGGCCGCTCAGGTGGTATACAGACTGCTGCAAAACCCCGCTTGGCAACACGCTGCCGAAGGGCGGGGTGCCGTTTTTGGGGGTGCTGCCCATCTGCACCGGCCATAAGGGCACAGAGCAGGCGGTGGTGGACATGGTGGGCCCGGTGCGGGCCGTCGCGAACGAGAAACGCCCGCAATCCTTCGGCGAGAAGCTCAAGGTCTGGGGCATGCTCGCCCACCTCATCCGCCTGATGCTGTGGTGGCGCATCCGCGGCGGCAAAAGCTGGAAGCCCTTCTTCGACAGGGAAACCCTGCGCCCGATCAGGAAACCCGTCACGATTTCCAAGGCCGAGAGCGAAGCGCTCGCCGAAAAGGTGGTCTGATCCCGCTTGACTTATCTCCCGCCCGCGCGTACGCCGCTCCTTATGTTTTGGCGCACAGAAAAAGATGTGGTGAAAACGGCGGATGCCGTGGAGGGCAGTTTTGTCTATCGGCATGCGCCGGCGGCGATCCGCCCGTACCTGAAGCTCGCGCGCAT
Organism: Kordiimonas sp.; assembly: GCA_050300975.1. Lineage (GTDB taxonomy): Bacteria > Pseudomonadota > Alphaproteobacteria > Sphingomonadales > Kordiimonadaceae > Kordiimonas. Next base: position 6,039 of record JBNKYQ010000147.1, on the reverse strand, counting down.
GGACCGGCCCGTGGGCACGTGGCTTCTGTTGTGGCCGTGCCTGTGGTCAACGGCGCTGGCGGCAGACGGTGCGCTTTCGCTGCATCACGCCTACCTGATGCTGTTGTTCGCCATTGGCGCGCTGGTGATGCGCGGCGCGGGCTGTACTTATAACGACATCATCGACCGTGATTTCGACGGCGCTGTGGAACGCACCAAAAGTCGCCCAATCCCGGCGGGTGAGGTGAGCCTGAAGGGCGCCTGGGCATTCCTTGTGCTTCAAAGCCTGATCGGCCTTCTGGTTCTGATCCAGCTGAATATGTTCGCGATCATGGTGGGGCTGGGGTCGCTTCTGCTTGTCGCGGCATACCCCTTCATGAAGCGCATCACCTATTGGCCGCAATTGTTTCTGGGTCTTGCCTTCAACTGGGGCGCGCTGCTCGGCTGGAGCGCGGTGCGCGGTAGCCTCGACTGGCCCGCGATCATCCTCTATGCCGGCGGCCTCTTCTGGACGCTGGGGTATGACACGGTTTATGCCCACCAGGACAAGGAAGATGACGCGCTCATCGGCGTCAAGTCGACAGCCTTGGCACTGGGGGCGAAAACCCGGCCTGCCATCAGCTTATTCTACGGTTTATTTATTTTTGCCCTTTTGGGCGCAGGAATCCTTGCAAAACTGGGCATAATCTATTATCCCGTGCTCGCGCTTGCGGGGCTCCACCTCGCCGCACAGGTCAGGCGCGTCAACATCGATGACGCTGCCGTCTGTCTGGAAGTTTTCCGCTCGAACATCGCGTTTGGCTGGATCGTGTTTGCGGCCCTCCTTCTGGGGCAAGCCGTCCAGTAGCCTCCCCGGCGTCCACTCTGGTGTTTGTGCGATTTTTTGAGTAGCCCCATGTTTGTTTTTCGGGGCAAATTAAAGGACGCATATCCATGGATATCAAGAAGATCTCCGTTGGCGAAAACGCCCCTTGGGACGTGAACGTTATCATCGAAGTACCAGCGGGTACCGAGCCTGTGAAATACGAGCTGGACAAAGAATCGGGCGCGCTGTTCGTGGACCGCATCATGCACACCAGCATGCGCTACCCATGCAACTACGGCTTCATCCCGCACACGCTGGCGGATGACGGCGACCCGGTTGACGTGCTGCTGGCGAACCGCACCCCGATCATGCCTGGCGCTGTTGTGCGCTGCCGTCCGCTTGGCGTTCTGATCATGGAAGACGAAGCTGGCATGGACGAGAAGCTCCTGATGGTGCCTGTCGACAAGCTGCACCCTTTCTACAAGGACGTACAAAGCTACGACGAGCTGCCGAAGATTTTCCTCGACCAGATCGCGCACTTCTTCGAGCACTATAAAGACCTCGAGAGCGGCAAATGGGTGAAAATCAAGGGCTGGGAAGGCCCTGAAAAAGCAGCGAGCCTGATTGAAGAAGGCATCGCCGCAGAGGCAGCTGCCAACAAGTAAGCGCTCGCGCACCGAAATTTCAGAAAGCCCGGCCGACCCGCCGGGCTTTTTTTGTTGCCTGTGACGTGCATCACAGCTTTCGGGTGTGGTTCGTGATTTCCTGCCATGCATGCCACGCGTAAGCGCGGGCCCCTGGGATAATGACGGAGCAGATAAGAATGACACTCTATGAAGCAGTAGGCGGTGAGCCCGCGGTTAACGCAGCAGTTGACCTGTTTTACGACAAGGTGATGGCAGACCCGCTGTTGGTTCCCTTCTTTGAAGGCGTGGAAATGGGCGCGCAGAACCGCAAGCAGAAAGCCTTTTTCACCACCATCTTCAAAGGCGAAACCAAAGGCGCTGACGCCTATATGCGCAAAGCACACGCCGGCCTTGTGGAGGAACGCGGCCTGTCTGACGCGCATTTTGATGCGGTGGCCGGGCACCTTTTGGCCACGCTCGAAGACCTTGGTCTGCCGAACAATCTGGTTGGCCAGATCATGGGAGCGGCAGCAAGCCTTAGGGACGCGGTGCTGAACCGGTAACCCGAGACACGACCCGAGGCACGACAGCAAAAAAAAGAAAGGCCCGGGATGCCCGGGCCATAAGGTGGAGAATGGGGCGCTGGGGCGCCCCTTCGGGGTAATGGTGTCTTCCGGGCTTTAGCTGGGGTAATGGAAGACGTTCAGTTTGTTGCCGTCCATGTCGCGGAAATAGCCGGCATAGAAGCCGCTGTCACCGCGTGGGCCGGGCGCGCCTTCGTCCGAAGCGCCAAGCTCAATCGCCTTTGCGTAAAGGCGGTCAACAGTCTCTGGGCTGTCGGCGGTCAGCGCGATCATCACGCCGTTGCCCACGGTTGCGGCTTCCTGGTTGTAAGGCAGGGTAACGGAAAAGCCTGCGCCATTGCCTGTGGACCAGACCTTGAACATGTCAAAATCCATGGTGCGCTTGGCGCCTATTTCAGCGAACAGGGCGTCATAAAAGGCAGCTGCCTTGTCCATGTCGTTTGTGCCGACGGTGGTGTATCCGATCATCTCTTGTCTCCTCTGCTGATCGTGTCGTGGTTATGGTTTGTTGAACGTTTCGCGGGCCCGCACCGCCTCAAGGCGGCTTTTGCAGACTTCTGCGTGGTCGTTCACCAGCCCCATGGCCTGCATGAAGGCATAAACGGTGGTGGGGCCGACAAACTTCCAGCCCCGCTTCTTGAGCTCTTTTGAAAGGGCGACGGACTGGTCGGTGGTTGCGACGTGGTCATGCTTTATGGCTTGGGCGTCATCGGCCTCATAGCGCCAGAAAAAGGCGGCGAGGGAGCCTTCAGCCTCGACCATCTCAATGGCGCGGGCGGCATTGTTGATCACGGCTTCGATCTTGCCGCGGTGGCGCACGATGCCGGCGTCTGCAAGCAGGCGTTCGATGTCTGCCTCGCCGAACTGGGCGACCTTATGGAAATCGAATCCCGCAAAAGCGGCCCGGAAGTTCTCCCGCTTGTTCAGGATCGTCAGCCAGCTGAGGCCGGACTGGAACCCTTCCAGGCAGATTTTCTCGAACAGGCGGATGTCATCATCCACCGGGAAGCCCCACTCATGGTCGTGATAGTGGATGTAGCCGTCCGTTGCCGCGCACCAGCTGCAGCGCGCTTGCCCGTCCGGGCCTTCAAATGTCTTGAGCATTGCGTGTCCTTCGGGTCAGTCAGCCATCAGGAAGGCCAGCCGGTCATCAGTTCGCGCCGGGGTTACTTCATGGATTTCAGGTGCGGCAATGCCCTCCACAACGAAAGGGTCCTCGTTCAGGAAGGCTTCAAGGCTGTCGCGCCCCATGCCATGCGCCAGAATGGCGCCGCCCAGCCCCGGCTCAAGGGTGCCGACGGCCAGGAATATGCCAGTATCGAAGCCCTTGCCGATCCATTCCTTGTGGGCGGCCATATGGTCTGGAATGCGACTTTTGTCGCCAACAAGTTTCAGGAAAACGATAAACATGGTCTGTCCTCTCTGTTCGTCCCGTGTGGTGGCTATTCGGCAGCCTGGCGCTTGAGCATCTCAAGGCCCTCAGGATACCAGCGTCGCATGCCGCGTTCAAAATAAGCCACCAGATTGTCGTGCTTTGCCGCCATGGGGATCAACCATGTCTTGATGGGGCTGGCATAGAAGTTGGCGACATAGCTGAACACGGATGCATCCAGATAGGTAGGCTGGTTCGCCAGGAACCAGTCCTGTTCGCCAAGAAGGGTGGCCACACAGTCGATGTCCGTCTGGATGAACTGTCGCTGTTCTTCAGTCGAATGCCTGCCGAAGCCTGCGAAGGTATAGCCCTCGCGTATTTCGCGGCGCATGGGTTCGCCAATGCCGTCCGGGTCGCCTCCCAGGAAGATCTCCTTCGCCTGCGCCCAGCCTTCGTCCTCGACCCAGCGGGACCAGGCCAGGCCATAGACCGTGCGTTCATCAAGCATGCGGCACACGGCGTGGCCAACGGCCTTGGCATCATCTGACAGGCCGCGATCAAGCGTGGCGCCGTATTTCTTGATCAGGTGAAGGCGAATGAATTCGCTGTCCTCAACAATTTCGTCGCCATCCTTCAGAACGGGCAGCTTGCCTTTTGAGAAGCCTTTGGGGTTTTCGGGCATCACTGTGGTGAAGTCGAGCCCGGCTTCTTTCAGAAGGATATCGGTCTTGCCGCAAAAGGGGCTGCCGTTGAAAAAACCCGGCATGGTTGGGTACGCATAAAGCGTGATGGATGTCATCTTATTGCTCCTCGCTATCGTGACTTGGGTTGGTGAGATTTTTATACGTCACCCTGGTGACAGTTTTTGTCAGGAGACCTGCAAGAAATTTCTTTTTTGGAATGAATCGCAGAAATGCGCGATTTGTTAGAATATGATGATCGCCATTAAAAATATTTGTGGATTTTCATGCTCTTCAGCGCTCTTATGATGTCATTGCCATCAAACAGAATGGCGATAGCGCATCAGGCCAAGGGGGGCTGATGCAGCAATAAAAAACGCGGCAAAGCCGCGAAGATAGCGAGAGAAGAAATGTTCAAATCCACTGTGCTCTTTGGTTCCGAAGAACCGAAAGGTTGGATGCCGTGGGGTGTCCTTGTTCCTGTTATTGCCATCCTGTTTACTGTCGTCCCACTTGTGAGCGGCACCATGCTGACGCGCGCCTTGGGGCTTGTGCCCGAACGCGGGGCGCCTGAATTACCCGTTGAGCTGACCGCCTCCCTGATTGTGCCTTTTACCACTATGGCTCTCATGCTGTTCCTGTGGGTACGCCTGGCCGAGAAGCGCTCCATGGCGTCGATCGGCCTTGATCGCGACAAGGCAGGGGGGCGTTTCGCAGTGGGCTTCCTTGTGGGATTGGCTATGATTGTGCTGATCGTTGGCGCTATATGGCTCAATGGCGGTTATTCCGTGGGCGATATTGCGCCGGCTTTTGCCTCGCCAGCCGCGCTTGGCTCCATGCTGCTTTTGGCCCTGGGGTTTGCGGTTCAGGCCGGCGTCGAGGAATTGGTGATGCGGGGCTGGCTATTGTCTGCCATGTCTAGAAAGTTTGGCCTGGCTGTGGCCTCCTTGACGAGCGCCCTTCTTTTTGCCCTTCTGCATTTCGACCCAGACAACCCGAACCTGCTGGTTGACGGGCTCACCAGCATCCTGTTCAGCCTGTTCGCCTGCTACTGGGCCATCAAGGCCGGCAGCATCTGGGGCATCATGGGCTGGCACGCCGGTTGGAACTGGTTGCAGGCAGTGGGCTTCACCATCCCCGTGACAGGCCAGCAGTCTACTGTGCCGGCGCTTGTCGCCGAGATGAACCCGGTTGGTCCGGACTGGATGACCGGCGGCAGCGTTGGCCCGGAAGCCAGCGTTGCTTGTGTGATTGTCCTGATCGCAGCTTGGGCGCTGATCTGGGCGAAATTCAGAAAGGCCTAGGCGCCCGACAGATGATATTGGGAAGGCCCGGTTGGCACATGCCTGCCGGGCTTTTCATTTACCAGTCGAAATTGCCAATCTCAGTGCGGCGCAGCACGCGGCGGTAGGGCGCAGGGGCCCGTCGCGTGATGGCGTCCATGGCGCGATCAAAGGTGGAAAACCGGCCACGGGCACGGCGAACGGACCGTGCCACCCAAGGCGTTGTCGGAATCAGGAACAGCAGACCGATGGCAAAAAAGATCAGGCCGAAGGGGATCGGCGTCAGGATGCCCAGAATGCCAAAAAAGCAGAAAGCACTACCAAGGATCTGGCACAGAATGCGGCCCACAAGGTTTCTCCGTTCGCTGTCAATTCGGCGGGCATTTGCCACGCCATTCGTTTTATCTATTTATAGCATCAATATAATGTGGCTTAACAATGGCTTCAAGGTGACACATACAAGGAATTGTGATCCTTGATGCAAGGAAAACTGCGGTGGATCGCAGCAAGAATTTGTTGCAAATGAAACTAATTGGCGGTATCTGGTGGCCACCGGCGGGTCTGGTCGGCTTGGGCCATGATCCCGGTATTCTGTTGTCCCATCCTATTCAAGCGGGAGTCAGCGATGAAAAAAGTTTTTGACAGTGCGGAAGCGGCGCTTGACGGCTTGCTGTTTGACGGCATGACCATGATGGCCGGCGGCTTTGGCC
>JBNKYQ010000146.1:0-7788 GCA_050300975.1 Kordiimonas sp. | reverse complement strand
AGCCAACCTTGGCAACATGCTGCCGAAGCTTGGCTCGATGCCGGTGCGGAAATGGCAGGCTGTGGGCAGGAGGTTGGGGCCGCCGGGTGGTTCTGCAGCTCGTGCTGTAGACGTCGCCGCCACAAGGCACGCAAGCACAGCCAGGGCAAAAAGCTGCCAAAGCCTGTTGCCCGCCACAAGCGCGATCGCCTGCTGTGATTGCCTCATAGATGCCCCTGTTGCTGCCTGATCGTAATGTGGAGCGTGATAAAGTGTTGGCAACTTGTGCGGGGCTTGACAAGGCCTGATTGTTTTTTGGCAGCATTTTAGATGGAATTCGGTAGTATTGGCGCCGTTCCATTTGTCCCTGGGGGATAGCAGGCGCGTACCTGAATGGATGAGAACGACTGAATTGGGGGATTTATGAAGACTGGCCTACTTGTTTTGATGACCGCATTGTCGGTGGCCGTGGCCTTATATGGCTGGGCGCTGATCATGCCGGACAGCCCGGTTCAGAATGAAGGCATGATGCACCATCTGACTGAACGACCGTTGGGCATGTATCTGCATTTCGGGTTCGGGCCGCTCGCGCTGGCGCTGGGCGGCTTCCAGTTTTTTGCCGGGCTTCGCAGGCGGTTGCCTATGCTGCACCACTGGGTAGGCCGCACGTACGTGCTGGCCTGCATGCTGTCGGCCATCGGCGGCATCTGGCTGGCGATCGGCACTGATAACGGCATGGTGGCGCGGGTCGGGTTCCTGCTGCTGGGCATCGCCTGGATCATCACCACGGGATTCGGATACTTGCGGGCCCGGGGGCGGCAGTTCGCTGACCATCAGGCGTGGATGATGCGGTCCTTTTCTCTGACGTTCGGGGCCGTGACGCTCAGGATTTATCTGGGCTTGTCGCTGGGCGTGATGGGCCTGCCGTTTGCCACGGCCTACCCCGCGATCGCCTATCTGGCCTGGATACCAAACTTGATGTTTGCGGAGTGGCTGGTGCGGCGTAAGGCGGCGCCAAGAGTTGCTGCCGGGGCGGCCTAGACCGCCCCGAAGCAGGTTTAGATATAGTAGGCTTTCAGGGGCGGGAAGCCGTTGAACTCAATGGCGCTGTAGCTTGTGGTATAAGCCCCGGTCGAGAACCAGTAGAGCCTGTCGCCGATGGCCAGATTGAGCGGCAGCGGCACCTTGGCGTCTTCATACATGATGTCGGCGCTGTCGCAGGTTGGGCCCGCAATGATGGCGTCTTCCATCTCACCCTGTTTTTCGGTGTAGATCGGATATTTGATGGCTTCGTCCATGGTCTCGATAAGGCCGGAGAACTTGCCCACGTCCGTGAACACCCAGCGGTGCAGCGATGTGCGCGCCTTCCGTGAAATCAGGACCACTTCACTGACCAGGATACCTGCGTTCGCCACCATCGAGCGCCCTGGCTCCAGGATGATTTCCGGCATGTCGTCGCCAAAGTCTTCCTCAAGGAAACGGGTGATTTCCTGGGCATAGGTTTCAAGTTCGTGCGCGCGCATGGTGTAGGCACCGGGGAAGCCGCCGCCCATGTTGATCATCTTCAGCTCAATGCCGTCTTCAAGCTTCAGGCGCTCGAAGATGTTGGAGACTTTGGCTATGGCCGCATCCCACGCGCCGATGTCGCGCTGCTGGGAGCCCACGTGGAAGGAGATGCCGTATGGCACCAGCCCCAGGTCGCGCGCCAGGATCATCAGGTCGATCGCCATGTCGTTCTGGCAGCCGAACTTGCGGCTAAGCGGCCAGTCCGCAGTGTGCGTGCCTTCCGTCAGCACGCGGGCATAAACCTTCGCGCCCGGGGCCGCCTTGGCGATGTTCCTGAGGTCGGCTTCCGAATCTGTCGCGAACAGGCGCACGCCCCGCTCATAGAAATAGCGGATGTCCTTCGCCTTCTTGATGGTGTTGCCGTAGCTCAACCGGTCAGGCGATACGCCGGCGTCCAGCACACGGTCCAGCTCGTAGATGGAAGCGATGTCAAAGTTTGCACCCTTGTCCTTCAGCATGCCGATGATCTCGGGCGCCGGGTTCGCCTTCACCGCATAATAGATTTTCGCAGTGGGGAACTTTTGCGTCAGGTCATTATAAGCCTCATCCACCATGCCGGTATCCACCACAAGAAACGGGGTTTCCTGTGTGTCTGCCATGGCTTTGATGCGGTTGAAGGTTTCGGGCGAATAATAATCTTCGATCTGGGCACTCATCGGTGCGGCGGCCTTCCTGTTTGGCGTTTTCGGCATCATGCCGGCCCGGTCATCCGGGGAGGTGCAAAATACCATAACCTTGGGAAGGCCGAAACGAATATTGCAATTCCCGATATATAGTTGGGCCAGGCGGCAAAAGGCACTAAATCCTGAAATAAGGACAAACGCACAAAGGAGCAGGCCCCATGATCAGGGTGCATCACCTCAATAATTCGCGGTCACAGCGCATTCTCTGGATGCTTGAGGAAATGGGGCTTGAGTATGACATTGTCTTTTATGAACGGAACAAGGAAACCCGCCTTGCGCCCGAGAGCCTGAAGGAGGTTCACCCTCTTGGCAAAAGCCCGGTGCTGGAAGACGGGGCGGCCAAGATCGCGGAATCGGGTGCGATCGTCCATTATCTGGTGCGCACCTATGGCGGCAGCGACTTTGGGCCGAACCCTGGCACGCAGGATTATAACGCCTATATGGAATGGATGCATTTCGCTGAAGGGTCGGCCATGCTGCCCTTCATGCTGGCGCTCTATACCAGCCGGCTGGGGGAGGCGGCGGCGCCTCTCGCGCCCCGCATCCAGAGCGAAATTGCCAATCATCTTTCCTACATGGCCGACCGGTTGGGCGAGCGCGACTTCTTCGTTGGCGACCAGCTGACCGGCGCGGACATCATGCTGGTCTTTGTGCTTGAGGCGGCAGCTGTGGGCGGTGCCATTGAAGGCTATCCCAACCTCAAGGCCTACCTGGAACGCATGCAGGCGCGCCCGGCCTATGGCCATGCGCTCGAGCGCGGCGGTCCATACCAGCTTGGGGCGTGACGCACCTTAGGCTTGTTATGACTTAATTAATTAGTGGTCTGTAGGCTTCATCCACTGCCGAGAAGGCGGTGAAACCTGCTCGTATGCCTGAAGGACAGGCATGGGTTACAAAGGACCATTGATCGTTGTCGGGTAAGATTTTTCGAGTGCCAGTGCTTGAACGTGCCGGACGCCGGGCTTTCGCTTTGGCGTGCTTCTGCGCTTGCTGGCTTGTGGCCCTTCCGGCCCAGGCGCAGGGACCGGAACTCGTAGTCTATACCGAAAGCTATCCCCCCTACAGTTATGTCACAAAGGACGGCCACATTGACGGGCTGTCGACGCGGGTTGTGCGGCGGCTTCTCGACGAGACGGGGCTTGAATACCGGATTGTTCCCGCGCCCTGGACACGGGCCTACCGGGCGGCGCTGGAGGAAGACAATGCCCTGATCTACACCATCGCCCGGTCTGAAGGGCGGGAGGAACTGTTCCAGTGGCTTGTCCACCTTTCCAGCATCAAGTTTCAGCTGTTCGCAAGACAAGACGACCATCGTTTCGATACCGAAATTAACTGGGACATGGCCCACTACAGGGTGGCCTGCCTGGTGGATGATATCTCATGCCTTTTGGTAAAAGGGCTCAATGTGCCGGAAAAGAACATCTACCGGATCGCAGAGGTGAACAGGCCTGATGTGATGCTTGTGCTGGCGGGTCGGGCAGACCTGTATGTGGCTGAAGCAATTCACAACAGGTATCGGCTCAGGGCCCTTGGTGTGGCGCCCGACCGCCTCAAGCCTGTGAAAACGCTTGAAGCGGGCGGGGAGCTTTATCTGGCGTCGGGTCTTGGGCTTCGGCCAGCGTTTCGCGCCGCCATCATGGACGCGCAATCACGGCTGCGTGCTGCGGGTGACCCGCTGACGCTTGACCCCAATGAGCTGGATAGCCTGCCGGATTAGGCAACCTTCCTGGCGTCCTCAGCCATATAGGCCTGGAGGTCTTCAATTGTGACAACCGCCATCTGGTGCTTGGCAGCGAACTCCAGGATTTCCGGCAAGCGCGCCATGGTGCCGTCTTCATTCTGAAGTTCGCACAGCACCGCTGCCGGGCTGTGGCCCGCGCGGGTCACCAGTTCAAGCGACGCTTCGGTGTGTCCCGCCCGTGCCATGACACCGCCCGGGTGGGCGCGAAGCGGGAACACGTGGCCCGGACGCGCCAGGTCATCCGGTTTGGCATCCGGTGCAATCGCCGTGCGAATGGTGGTGATGCGGTCTGCGGCGGACACGCCGGTGGTCACCCCGCGTTTTGCCTCGATCGACACGGTAAAGGCGGTGCCCATGCTGGATGAATTGTCCGCGACCATCTGCGGCAGTTCAAGCGCCTTCAGTTTCTCATCCGGCAGGGACAGGCACACGATGCCTGTGCCTTCCCGGATCACCAGTGCCATCTGCTGCTCGGTCATGGTATCTGCCGGGAAAATGATATCGCCTTCGTTTTCGCGGTTCTCGTCATCCATCACCAGGATGCCGCGGCATTGGCGTAGCGTGTCGATGGCCTTTTCCACCCGCGCATGCGGGGTGCCGAAATCGGCCAGGGTCAGTTGGGTTGGGTTTGTCTGATTCACTGTATGTCTCCACTTATCAGAGGCGCAGGAATCAGGGCATATAAAGACGGACTGGGCGCCGGGCAGGGCCCGCACGCGCCAGTAAGCATGCCCCACAGGGGCACGCTGCTTCCACTCTCTCATCCGGACTATACCGTCGGCTCCGGCTTCTCACCGGATCTGCTGACCCCTCCAGCAGGAAGGCGCTCGCGGGCTCGCTCCGATTGTGGGAGCATACCGCCGGTAGGGAATTTCACCCTGCCCTGAGTACAAGCTTCACTTGTTGGCCGTTCCACCGCGGAACAACCACTCATGTGAAATAGAGCCACAGGGCGCTGAAATCAAGGGCGCTGCCGTTAACCAAATTTTGATCCCTGAGGATTAGCCTAGATGTTAAACCAAGGTGGGGCGTATCGTGTAGTTTCTTCAAATGGAGCAGGTATGCAGCTTGGGATAAGATTGGGGCTGGTTGCGCTCGCGCTTTTGTGCGGGCTTTCTGTCGTGCGCGCCGCGGACGTCGGGCCCCTGATTGTCTACACGGAAGACTATCCCCCGTTCAATTATGCCAAACCTGATGGTTCGGTGGGTGGCCTTGCCACCGAACGGGTGCGCCAGGTGCTGGACGCCGCAGGGCTCAAATATGAAATCAAGATTGTCCCTTGGGCGCGGGCGATGAACTATGCGCGCTCCAAGCCCAATGCTCTGATCTACACTATCACCCGAACCCCACGCCGCGAATATGGTTTCGACTGGCTGGTGCTTCTGGCGGAATCCAATTTCCATATCTTTGCCCGTGCGGGTGAAACCCGGCCCATTACAAGGGAAAACCTGGAAGCTGGCATGTTCACGGCGTCCTGCGTAACCGGTGACCTGTCGTGCGAGCTTCTGGTGTGGGCCGGCGTGCCTGTTGGTAACATCATCCCCATTCCAAAACTGGGCACCGGTGATTTTAGAATGGTGCTGGCAGGCCGCGCCGACCTCTATATCAGCGATCTTGCCGTCAACCGGCGGCTTAGGAAAGCGGAAGGCTATTCGCCTGAGCTGACCAAGCCTGTTATGCGGCTGGATAGCCGCGCCGGCTTTTATCTGGCGTCAGGGCTGAATGTGCCGGCGGACGTGCGGGCGCGGATCAAGGCGTCCTATGAACGCCTGAAAGCATCCGGCGATTACCAGTTGGTCAGCACCGACAAGCTTGCGGGAAAAGACACAGACGGCGGCTGATAAGCCTTTCCTCATGCGCCTCACTCTTCGCCAAGGTCATTGGCATCCCATCGTGAACATGCAATAGATTATCCCAAAGCGGATTTAGAGGGGATTTGCATGAAGGGATTGCTGCATATTGGGATGCCGACAGCACGCGCGTCGGCCATCCGGGACATGTTCCTGACGGACGAGGGTAACAATTTCTATCTGGGGAAGGGGCCCACCACACACGTTCCGAGCCAGGTGCAATTCGCTCTTGAGACCGAACTCCTGCAGATTCCGGGGTATCACTATAACTCGGACCTGGTTGCTACGGTTTTCCGGATTGGCCAGGAAACCGCCGAAGAAAATGGTGCCGAGGCTTTCATCGTCAGCGATGAAAATATCGTTGGCCAGGCGGGCGACGGGTATGAAAGCCACATCCAGCGCCTCAAGGCGGTGATGCCGGATGATACGCTGGTGGTCTTGGTGATCCGTGAGCAAGTCGACTTCCTGCGCGCATCATACAAGCATGCGCTGGTGCATGAAGGGCTTCGGACCAGCTTCGACAATTTCGTGAAATACCACCTGGTGCGTGGCAGCAAAGGGCTGATGTCCAACCTGGATCATGTGTCGCTGGCGGGCGTGGCGGCACGTCATTTCCACAAGTTTGAAGTGGTCCTCTATGAAGACCTGATCCAAAACCCGCGCGCACTTCATGATGTGCTGGCGAGCCACGGTATTACGGTGAAGGCGAAACTCGGGGACGCAGAGAACGAGCTTTCAGACGCCGAGGCCTATCATTTCCAGCGCCTGTATCTGCGCCAGGGGATTGACCTCAGTGGTGACCGGTCTTTGCCTGTGGGTCCGGATGACCTGACGACGCTTGAAGCAAACAGGCCCATTTTCGATGACCTGTTGCAGGCGGAAGAAATTCGCGTCAATTCCATCCTGTCGCTGATTGCGGCGGCAAAAGAGGCGCTGAAGCATGACCCGGACGTGTCGCTGGACTATAGCCTGAGCGAACAGACGGAGACGCTTTTGTATCCCTTCGTGCGTCAGGTGAACAAACGCATGGTCGATATCATGGGGCTGCCGCTCGCCGACTATGGTTATCTGTTGCCTGAGGACGCGGGTGATGCGGCGGAAGCCAAGCTCGATTCTTGACGCGCCTGTTCTGTCACCGGGAAATCGGTGGCATTAACCTTTTATTGAAGCCATCACCGTTACTGTGCCTTCCTGTGGGGCTGAGGCAGGATGACGGTACGCGCCGTCGCTGAGGTGGGTTTTGGGTTAAGTGTCTATTTGTACAAAGATATTCCTGTTCTGTGTCACTGTCTGTTCGGCAGCTGGCTTACCGCTGCGCGCCGCCGACCTGGTCGTTTATACCGAAGATTTCCCGCCCTATAATTATCTTGCCCCTGACGGCACGGTTACCGGGTCATCGACCGTACAGGTTCGCCAGGTACTGGACCACGCAGGCATTCCCTATGACATCAAATTGGTGCCTTGGTCGCGGGCTGTTCAGTTGTCACAGTCAGACCCAAATGCCCTGATCTACACGCTTGCGCGCACACCCAAGCGGGACCCGGATTATGATTGGTTGGTGCCGCTTGTACGGTCCGAATATCATTTGTTCGCCCGCGCAGGCGACAGCCGGGAGGTAACGCTTGAAGCCCTTCGGGCCGGGACATTCCGTACGGCCTGCGTCACGGCCAACATCAGCTGCGAACTCCTGGCCTGGATGGGGGTGCCGTCAGACAAGCTGACGCGCTTGCCAAACCAGGGGATTCTTGACCTGCAGATGGTGCTGGCCGGCCGGGCCCTGGCCGAGGAAGGGGTCGCGCTCGACCTGGACCGTCTGCCCCCGGGCGATCCGGCCGCGTACGAACTTTTGGGCCGGACCGAGGCCGTGGGCGTTTTTCAGGTGGAATCCCCGGGCCAGCGGGCCCTGTTGGGCCGGCTCCGGCCCCGGAACTTCGCCGACCTGACGGCGGAAATATCCCTGTTCCGGCCC
>JBNKYQ010000145.1:0-7871 GCA_050300975.1 Kordiimonas sp. | reverse complement strand
GGGTGATGGCGCAGATTGTGTATTATTTCACATCCGCCGTTGCACTTGGTGCGCCAGACCGCGAGATCTCATACACCGTGCCCACGGGCAACTTCGGGGACATTTTCGCGGGCTATATCGCCAAGGGCATGGGCCTTCCCATCCGCCAACTGGTGATAGCCACCAACAAGAATGATATCCTTGCCCGCGCGCTCCAGTCTGGTGCTTACCGGGCTGACGGCGTTGAGGCGACCCTTTCGCCCAGCATGGATATCCAGGTATCCAGCAATTTCGAGCGCCTGATCTTCGATCTGGCGGGCCGTGACGCCGCTGAAGTGCGGGCCTATATGGATACGCTGACCGTCGAGAAAGGCTTCGACCTGAAGCAGGATCACCTAGCCAAGCTGCGTGCGTCCTTCGCCGCTAGCCAGGCTGATGACGCCCTGACCCAAAAGGTAATGGCTGACCTCTATAAGGCCAGCGGCTATGTGACCGACCCGCATACCGCCGTTGGGCTGGCGTCCGCCGCCGTGTGTAATACCGACCCTTCGGTGCCCATGGTGACGCTGTCGACGGCCCATCCGGCCAAGTTCGGTGCGGCGGTTCTTGAGGCCACGGGCGTCGATCCCAAACTCCCCGCTCATATGGCAGACTTGCTTTCGCGCGAAGAAAGGCTTATCACGCTCGCCAACGACGTGACGGCGCTTCAGGCGCGAATACTGCAAGGAACATGATTTGAGTGTAGAGGTTACCCGCCTGCCATCAGGCCTCCGTATTGTCAGTGAAAGCCGGCCGCAGCTTCAAACTGTGGCCGTCGGCATGTGGGTGGACATTGGCGCGAGGCACGAGCCTCTGAAGCTCAACGGCATCACGCACTGCCTTGAACACATGCTGTTCAAGGGCACGAAGCGCCGCAGTGCGCGCGATATTGCGTCCGAGATTGAGGCCGTTGGCGGCCAGATGAACGCTTACACCAGCCGGGATAACACCACCTATTACGCCCGCGTCATGAAAGACGACCTGCCGCTGGCGTTTGACGTATTGGCGGATATCATCCTCAACAGCCAGTGCGACGACCATGAGCTGACGCGCGAGAAGGAAGTGATTCTGCAGGAAATCGGCCAGGCGCTCGATACGCCCGACGATATCGTGTTCGACCATCTCCAGGACGCGGCCTTCCGCGACCAGGCCATCGGCCGGTCGATTTTGGGCACGGCTGAGAGTGTGCGCAGCTTCTCAAGCGCTGACCTCAGGAGCTACCTGACCACCAACTACACCGCGGCCAATATTGTGGTGTCTGCCGTGGGTAACCTTGAACACAAGCAGCTCGTAGCGCTGGCGGAAGAAAAGCTGGCTGGCCTCAAGAACGGCGAAGCAAGCAAGGCGTCAGGCGCCTTCTTCACCGGTGGTGATATCCGCGAAAAGCGTGACCTGGAGCAAGTGCATGTGACCGCCGCCTGGCCCGGCGTGTCTTTCCTGGATGACGACTATTATGCCATGCAGGTCTATTCCACGATCCTGGGTGGGGGCATGTCATCGCGCCTGTTCCAGGAAGTGCGCGAAAATCGTGGTCTGGCCTATTCGGTCTACAGTTTTACCAGCAGCCACCAGGATGTGGGGATGCTGGGCATCTACGCGGGCACCGGGCCCGATATGGCCGAAGGCATGATGCCTGTGATCAAAGGCGAAATGGAGGCACTAACAAAAGGCCCGACCGACGAGGAATTCAAGATTGCCGTCGCACAGCTGAAGTCTGGCCTTGTGATGGCGCTTGAGGCTACTACCTCGCGCATGGAACAGATGGGCCGCCAGATGCTTGTGTTCGACCGGCTGATCCCGATCGAGGAGATGATCGGCAATGTCGAGGCTGTCACGCCAGAGGATGTTGCTCAGGCAGCAGGCCAAGTATTGGCGCAATCAGATATTGCTATGGCCATAGTAGGTGGCGGTGATTTGGACCGCATTACTTTCTCCTGAAGCTAAAATTAGTTTCAGCTTGAACTAAATTATAAGATTTATCGATACACTCCTAAGTATTGAAGGTCAGGCATGAAGGTGATACCATGTCGGCCATAAAATATTCAGGGGGGACTCTTATTGAGCCCGGAGTTGTGTCAATTACTTGCCTATTGGAATGATCTGGGCGGCGCCGATGCGTTGCCTGAGCGTTCGCAACTCGACCTACGCCAACTCACCCATATCCTGCCGTGGATGTTCATTCTGGAAATGAGCCCGGATGGCGCGCTCAGGTACCGGCTCGCCGGATCAAGCCTGGAAGAGGCCGTCGGGTGCGGTATGGCGGGCAAGACCTACGCCGATATCTTTCATGATCATGAACAGGCTTCTGTGATGGAAGAGCTGTATGCAACGTCGCTGGTGCAAGGAAGTGGCCTTGTGCGCACGGGGGCGTTTTCGCTGGATCAGAGTGAAAGGTTTGATCTTGAAGTCCTGGCGCTGCCGTTTGCTGATACGCGCGCGATGGCGGGTACGGTGCTTGTTGGCGTGGTGAGGCCCTTTGATGTACTTAACCAGGGGTTCATGGACCGCTGGGGTCGTTTCCAGCATGACCTGACCACCCTGATGGTGGTGCCGTCGCCGCGGATCGTGACGTCAGGTCAGTTGTCTGACCGGGTCAATGCCACCCTTGAGCTGATCGACCTGGAGCTCAGGGCGCTGGACGTGCCCAAAGTGCTGGACCTTTACCGCAAGGGTGCGCCGAAGCTGCCGGGGCAGGATATCCCGTCGTTCGAGCTGGCTGAACTGTCCGGGCGACAGGAAAATTCCTTGAATTAACGAGGCGCGTGCCTCAGGCGTGACCGGCGTCTGATGAAAGCATCGAGATATTGATGCCAAGCTTGGCCATGGCTCGGGGCCATTTCTGCTCAAGTTCCGTGTTGAAGATAATTTCGTCGTCCGCTTCTGCCGTCAGCCAGGCATTTTCCTGGATTTCCTGCTCAAGCTGGCCTGCGCCCCACCCCGCATAGCCAAGGGCCAGCAGGTGATGCATGGGGCCACGTCCCTGGGCGAGTGCCGTCAGGATGTCGACGGTGGCGGTCAGCGCCAATGTTTCGCTGACAACAAGTGTCGATTCTTGCACAAAATCAGCCGAATGCAGCACGAAGCCGCGGCCGGGTTCAACCGGTCCGCCTGTATGGATCGGCAGGGGCGGCACGGGGCCTTCTGTCTCGATATCCAGCTGCTCAAGCAGGCTTTCGAATGTCAGGCTGGGGAAGGGCTGGTTGATCACCAGGCCCATGGCCCCGGATTCATCATGCGAACAGACGTAGATGACGCTCCGGTCGAACCGGGGATCAGTCATGCTGGGCATAGCCAGCAGGAGTTTGCTGTCCAGATAGATGGATGATGTCATAAAACCTCTCTCATTCGACACTTCAAGCTTAGCGCGTATAAGCTGTTTGTGCAATCAGACAGCAGTTATAGAGCGTCGGTTTCAGTGCTCAACAAAAGACTGACAGCAATGTGATCAATCGCGACTGGCATTTCCGTCGCGCCGTTGCTACTGATGACGAAATTCAGCTGGAGACCGGCATGCGTTCGATTTTGATAGTTTTGTGTGGGCTGATTGTTGGCCAGATGGCCCCTGCTTTTGCAGGGGAGACCCCGTGGCAGCAACATCTGGATATGCTGCAAACACGGGTGGTTACCACCTCTGCCGATATGACCGGTGCAGACGGCCTGCCGCTTCTGGCGTGGGAAGCCAAACTGGCCCCGGGCTGGAAAACCTACTGGCGCTCGCCCGGCGAAGCGGGCCTGCCTGTCCGCCTGAATCAGGGTGGCAGCGATATCGACATTCTGTTTCCCGTGCCTGAACGGTTTGAGCTTTTCGGCCTTGAAACTTATGGGTACAGCCACGCTGTCATCCTGCCTTTCCGGCCTTTGAGCGTGACTGACAGCGGCATCACCGTGAGTGCCAGCTTCATGGTGTGCAAGGACATCTGTGTGCCGTTCGATGCGACCTATGTGGTGCCAGCCACGGCGCTTGGAGCAGAGTTTTCGCCCCACGACATCAGGGTTGCGACATGGATGAAGAAAGTGCCTGAGCGCGAAGGTGACGCTGGCGCGGGGCTCGCGGTTGATTCTGTTCGGGTGACGGGCCCTGTTGGCCGTCAGCGCGTAGTGGTTGACGCCCACGCAGACGCCATGCTCACATCGCCTGACATGCTCGCGGAAGTGAATGACATGGTTCACTTTGGCGCGCCTCAGGTCAAGATTACCGGTGATGGCCGGTCAGCGCGCTTTGTCCTTGCTGCGATGACGGGTAAGAAACCCATGGACTTGCGGGGCGAGAAAATTCGCCTGACCTTCACAGATGGCCACGGGCGCGCTATTGAGCGCATGGTGGACTTGCCCCAAAAATAGCCGCTTGAAGCTGGCCCCATAAGGGGTACAGTACCCCAGATCAATCGCCCGATAGGGCAGACCATAGGAGCATAAGATGACCATTCAGGTTGGTGACAAGATTCCCAGCGCAACGCTGATGACCATGACAGCGGACGGACCAGGTCCCGTGTCGACGGACGAGTTTTTTGGCGGCCGTAAGGTTGTGCTTTTCTCCGTTCCGGGCGCTTTCACGCCTACCTGTTCGGCCAAGCACCTGCCAGGTTTCGTTGATCATGCGGACGAAATTCTGGCCAAGGCTGATGCCATTGCCTGCATGTCGGTAAACGATGTGTTCGTCATGAGCGCCTGGGGCAAAAGCGCTGGCGTTGAAGACAAGGTAGCGATGCTGGCAGACGGTAACGCGGAATTCGCCAAGGCGCTTGGGCTTGAAATGGATGCTTCCGGTTTCGGTATGGGCCTTCGTTCCAAGCGGTTCTCAATGATCGTGGAAGACGGCACCGTCACCCAGCTCAATGTCGAAGAGCCCGGCGCATTCCAGATTTCATCTGCCGAGCATGCGTTGACCCAGCTTTAAATAATATTGAAGTATTTCAATGGATTACTGAAGGGGCTGCACATGCAGCCCTTTTTTTGTGGATTTCCATCTCCCATATATGGATTGTTTCGTATCGAGTTTGAGCAAACGCTTTTGGGGGAGGAGATGTCATGCTTGATATGCCCACAATACTTGTTGGCCTGATCATCATCCTGATGATTGTCCTGGTTTTTTCCGCGGTTGTCACCGTCAATCAGGGGTATGAATATACTGTCGAACGCTTGGGACGTTATACCAAGACCCTGCGTCCCGGCTTCCATATCCTGATGCCTTTGATCGACCGCGTGGGTCGTCGTATCAACATGATGGAGCAGGTGCTGGATATTCCGACGCAGGAAATCATCACCAAGGATAACGCCATGGTGGGGTCTGATGGCGTGGTGTTCTTCCAGATTCTGGACGCGCCAGCCGCGGCCTATGAGGTGAACAACCTTCATATGGCCATCATGAACCTGACCATGACCAACCTCCGGACGGTGATGGGCTCCATGGATCTTGATGAGCTGCTGTCTAAGCGGGATGACATCAACGCCCGACTGATGAGCGTGGTGGACCAGGCAACCCAGCCTTGGGGCGTGAAGATCACCCGGATTGAGATCAAGGATATCTCGCCGCCGCGTGACATTGTGGACGCGATGGCCCGCCAGATGAAAGCGGAACGCGACAAACGCGCCGCGATCCTGGTGGCGGAAGGCTCACGGGAAGCTGAAATCAAGCGTGCAGAAGGCGAAAAGAAAGCCAAGATTCTGGAGGCTGAAGGCCGCAAGGAAGCAGCCTTCCGCGACGCAGAGGCCCGCGAACGAGCGGCCGAAGCGGAAGCCAAGGCAACCGAGATGGTCTCGAAAGCGATCGCCGAAGGCAACTCACAAGCTATCAATTATTTCGTGGCGCAGAAGTATGTCGAAGCCCTTCACGGCTTTGCCAATTCCCCGAACGAAAAACTGGTATTCATGCCGATGGAGGCGTCAGGTGTTATTGGCTCGATCGGCGGTATTTCGGAACTGTTCAAGGATTTGAACAAGAAGGGCGGTCGTCCGTCCGGTAGTGTGCCGCTGGCCGAATAGCCTGGAGAAAATCAATGGAAGAATATTTCCCATGGATGACAGAGAACGCCCATTGGCTTTGGTGGTCAGTGGGGGTGGTTCTGCTGGCCGGTGAGATGGTCATACCAGGTGTCTACCTGATGTGGATCGGGCTCGCTGGTGCGGCGACAGGTGTTTTCGCCTGGCTGTTCCCGGAATGGGGGTTCGCCGGGCACGGCTTGATTTTCGCCGTTCTTGGGGCCGCCTCCATCTATCTTGGCAATGAGTATTTCTACAAGCGTCGCCAGGAAGAACCGGAGGAGCACGTGAACACCCGCGGGCATTCTCATATTGGTAAAACATACCGTCTTGCGACAGCTATCAAGGATGGCCGCGGCAAGGTACATGTGCGCGACAGCGAATGGCTGGCCGAAGGCCCGGATCTGCCGAAAGGCGCGAAAGTGAAGGTAAAGGCTGTCGAAGGCATCACATTAGTGGTAGAAGCGGTTGAGGAAGATTAAGCAGATACCGCTTTTATGAGTATTTCTAACATGTTGAAGGCCAGCGTTGCTGCCTGGTTGACAAGCGAGACCAGGCTCAACCTGGCTCGCACGAAGGAGGAAGTGTCGCGACGGCTTCATCGCCGGGGGCGCGAGCTTCTCTATTTCCACCGCACAGATGATCCCTATTGCCAGCTGATGGTCCAGGCGCTGCCGGACCTTGCGAGCCGGTTTGACGTGATAATCAAACCGATGGTGATCGAGCGCCTGCCTGCCAACATGTATCCAGACCCCCAGCGCTTTGAAGCCTACAGTATCCTGGATGCCACCCGGCTGGCACGCCTCTACGGCCTTGGCTTTCCGTCAAATGCCATGGTGCCAGATCGGCTGAATGTGGGCATGGCGAACCGCTATCTGGTTAGCCTGCAGGGTGACCCGAGCTTTTTCACGGCAGCTGAGGAAGTGGGCGAGGCGCTTTGGCGCAATGATCACAAGCTGGTGCGAACCCAGTGCGTGGCCGCGGACATTGACGAAGATACCCTGGATAAGAATGAGAAGCTCCTGAAGGAACTTGGTCATTATGCCAGCGCCACCGTCTATTATGGCGGGGAATTCTATCTGGGGCTGGACCGGCTGGATCATCTGGAGCATCGGCTGAACCGGGCTGGTGTGGGTGACGGCGAAGTGCATTTCGAGCTGACACGCCTGTGGCGTTACGGCTTGCAGAATATGGAGAAATCCGTTTCCGGCCGCAGCGTGGAGGTCTTTTTCTCCGTCCGTAGCCCCTATAGCTATCTGGGACTTCATCTGGCGGCGGAACTGGCTGAGAAATCCGGCGTGCGGCTGAAGCTGAAACCCGTTCTGCCCATGATGATGCGCGGCATGAAAGTGCCCAAGGCCAAAGGCCGCTATATCCTTATGGACACCGCCAGGGAGGCGCGCGCCGAAGGCATCCCGTTCGGGCGGATTGTCGACCCGTTGGGCCTTGCCACCAAGCGCGCAATGGGCCTCGGTTTCGCCTTTGCCGAAACAGACCAGGACCTGGCTTTCTTCAAGGCCTTCACCAAAGGCGTATGGGCCGAAGGTATTGACGGCACCACTGACGCGGGCCTGAGGAAGATACTCGACCGTGCGGGTATTGGCGGGGCAAAACTGTCGAGCGCGCTCCCGGAAGAGGTCTGGGGGCCGATAGCTGAAAGAAACCGCCAGGCGCTCCTGATGGCTGGTGCCTGGGGCGTTCCAACCTTCCGCGTGGGCAACGAGACCCTGTGGGGCCAGGACCGGCTCTGGGCCGTTGTCGACGCTTTAAAGCAACAGTGAAACGCTTCACCGCAGCAAGCTTTCGCTTAGATTGACTGGCTGTAAAAGCTGCTTATTGTTTTTGTATGGCCGCCAGTGGGCAATGGCGGCGTG
>JBNKYQ010000144.1:0-7875 GCA_050300975.1 Kordiimonas sp. | reverse complement strand
ATGCTGCCGCTTTTGAGGCGGCAGGCTATCCGGTTCTGGGCATCATTGAAGCACCTGGCACCATTGAAGGGGGCGACATCATCTGGCTGGATGACCATGCGCTGGCTGTGGGGGAAGGCCCGCGCACCAATGCTGAGGGTATTCGCCAACTGCAGGACCTAGTAGGCCCTGAAGTAGAAGTGCACACCGTGCCGCTGCCGCCACCAAGCCACCCGGAAGACGTGTTTCACCTGATGTCCATGATCAGCCCGCTCGACCGTGACCTGGCGCTGATTTACCGCCCCCTGATGCCGGATAGTTTCATTGCCTGGCTTGAGGCGCGCGGCATCGGCTTTGTTGAGGTGCCTGAGGAGGAATTCATCCCCATGGGCTGCAACGTGCTGGCGCTTGGGCCCCGCAATGTCCTGATGCTGGACCGCCTGCCTGAGACGAAAGCGCGGCTGGAGGCCGAAGGCTGTGTGGTCGATACCTACACGGGCGACGAGATCAGCCGCAAGGGCGAGGGCGGACCAACCTGCCTGACGCGCCCCTTGGTGCGGGGTGTGTGACATGACGGCGGCGTATGAAAGCCTCCCGTCCTGGGCCTATTATGACGAAGCCTATTTCCAGCGCGAAATGGAGGCCGTCATCCGCCCCGCGTGGCAGTTGGTGTGTCACCGCAATGACGTACCGAAAATGGGCGACTATGTCACGCTTGATATCCTGAATGAGCGCCTGGTGGCCGTGCGCGGCAAGGACGACAAGGTGCGCGTGTTCCATAATGTGTGCCGCCACCGTGGATCACGCCTCCTTGAGGGCAATAACGGGTCGTGCCCCGGGCGCATCCGCTGCCCCTACCACGCCTGGACGTGGGACCTTGAGGGCGCGCTTGTGAATGTGCCTTACGAGCGCGATTTCGAGGGCTTCGACCGCGCCGATCACTTCTTGCCGGAAGCGGAATCCTGCGAATTTCTCGGCTTCATCTGGGCGCGCCTCATACCCGGCGGGCCGAGCATTGAGGACCAGTTCGCGCCGTACTTGGATGAGCTGAACCGTTACCGGATCGAAGACATGCAGCCGCTGGGGCGCCTGACCCTGAGGCCGCGCGCGGTGAACTGGAAGCAGATCGCCGATAATTATGCCGATGCGCTTCATATTCCCGTGGCGCACCCGGGGCTTTCTGGCCTTGTGGGCAACACCTACGGCATGGAAGTAAAGGGCGATATCCACAAAATGTGGGGCGATGTGATGGACACCCGCAAGGACAGTTGGTCGACCCGCATGTATAAATCGCTTTTGCCCAAAGTGGACCACTTGCCGGACCATCTGCAGCGCCACTGGTGCTATTACCGGCTGTGGCCCAATGTGGCGCTCGACATCTATCCCGATCAGATCGACTTCATGCAGTTCATCCCGCTTTCGGCTACTGAGACGCTGATCCGCGAAGTGGCCTATGTGCTGCCGGACGAGCGGCGGGAGATGCAGGCCGCGCGGTACCTGAACTGGCGCATCAATCGGGAAGTGAATGCCGAGGACACAGAGATCATCAACCGGGTGCAGGACGGTATGGCCTCCTCAAGCTTCAATAAGGGACCTTTGGCCAAAACTGAGGTGTGCCTTCTTGATAGCGTGCGCCGCATCCGCGAGGCGCTGCCGGAAGATTTTGAAGCCTAGTCCTTCTGCGCCATCAGCCAGGCTTCAACGCCAAAGCTGTTCCATGTCAGGATGGTGCGGCTGCCAAAGCTGAAGTCGTCATAGGCCGCATAGTCCTGCATCAACTGTTCAACAACCGCGCCGCGGGCTTCGCGGGTTAGGCGGCCGTTCCCATCAAGCGCGCCGACTGCGAGCCGCGCGTCCTTCACGGCCTTAATGAACCGGTTGATATAGGCAATCTGCTGGTCGGCGGCATGGACACGGCTGGCGTCATTATGGCCCGGGAGCACGTAGGTATCTGCGCTGTAGGTCTCGCGCAGGAACTCAAGATGTTTGAGCGCGCCACCAACATGGCCTTCGCCAACATAATAATGGGTGAAGGGATAGAAGGTGTCGCCCGCGAACACCACATTCAGGTCTTTCTGGTAGGCGATGATGTTATCTGCTGCCTCGCCGGCGCCCAGGTCATGGATTTCAAAATCGATCCCGGCGATGGTGACGGTTTCGCCGTCCTTGATGATGTTGGTTGGCATCACCAGCCGCTCATCCAGCGCTTCACCGAAGGCGTTCGGCATATTGTAGGACGCCAGCATCTGCTTCAGTGTGGGGGCTAAGCCGTCCGCTGTTGCTTGCGTGGCATAGACCGGGAAGTTGCCGAACAGGTCCTTCAGCACCGGCAGGCCGCCAAAATGGTCTGAATGCGGATGGGTGACGATGACACCTGCAAGCGGTTTGCCGCTGGCCTTGATTTGGGCCGCTAACCGCCTGGCGTCAGACGGCAGCAGTTGGGCGTCAATCAGCGCGACGCCGTTTTCGCCTTCGATCCAGTAGCTGTTGGTATTCCAGCTGATATGGTTCGACACATAGCGGTGGAGTGAACCGGGTCCAATGTCTGCGGCCAGAGCAGAAAGGCTGGTTGAGGCGGCAATAAGTGCGGCAGCGGCGATACGGATCATATGTCCCTCCCTGATGGCGTCAGGGGGGATCAAATCATCGGTTCAATGAAAGGTCAATTGGCGGAAAGCTTAGCGCGCCGGATCAGTAGGCCCGCATGACGCAGAAATCAACGATATCAACCAGCGCCTTCTTGGCCGGGCCGTCGCGGAAGATCGCGAGCGAATCCTTGGCCATGTTGCCATAGTGCCGAGCGCGTTCGATGGTGTCATTCAGCGTGCCGTGCTGGTTCAAAAGCTCGATGGCTTTCTCAAGGTCGCCGTCCGCCTGTTTGCGGCGCTCCATGGTGGTTTTCCAGAACTTTTGTTCTTCTTCGCTGCCACGGCGGTAGGCCAGGATGGTCGGAAGCGTCACTTTGCCTTCACGGAAGTCGTCGCCGATTTCCTTGCCGAGCGTTGCCTGCTTGGCGGAATAATCCAGCGCGTCATCCACCAGCTGGAAAGCAATGCCCAGGTAGCGGCCATAAGCCTCAAGCGCGCTTTCAACTTCCGCACCCTGTTCGGAGACCACGCCCACCACTTCGCACGCAGCGGCAAACAGCACAGCTGTCTTGGCCGAGATCACTTCCAGATATTTTTCTTCAGAGGTGGTCAGGTCGTTGGCGGTGGTCAGCTGCAGCACTTCACCTTCGGTGATAACAGCCGCCGCATTCGCCAGAATCTTGAGGACGCGCAGCGAATCGCTTTCCACCATCAGCTCGAAAGACCGGCTGAAAAGGAAGTCGCCTACCAGCACAGTCGGCTGGTTGCCCCAAATCAGGTTAGCGGTTTTCTTGCCGCGCCGCATGTTGCTTTCATCCACCACATCGTCGTGCAGAAGCGTTGCGGTGTGGATGAATTCAACGGCGGCCGCGAGGCCGATATGGCGCTTGCCTTCATAGCCAACCAGTTTGGCGGAAGCCAGCGTCAGCATAGGACGGAGGCGTTTGCCGCCTGAGGAGATCAGGTGCCCCGCCAGCTCAGGAATGAGGGCCACAGGGCTGTCCATGCGCTTCAGGATCGTTTCGTTCACAAGCTCCATGTCTTCAGCCGTCAAGGCCTGAAGCCGGTCGATCGCCGCTTTGTCGGCTGCCGGTTGCTTGTGGTCGCGCATATTTACAACATTGCTGGACATTCGATCCCCACTTTCACTTTTGCTTTAGCGCGCGGACATTACTGCCTGAGGTCAGGGCTGGCAAGGAATAGAGCGCATTTTAGGTCAATTGACCGCAGATAAATTCCACGTACAATTACAGGCATCAAATAAACAAGTGGTGAACAAAACCCTGTGGACGACCTGACCAGAGACAAAAGCGCAAACGTGTTCGCAGCCGACCCTTGCCTTAGGGACGGCGAGACGGTCGATGATTTTCTGGGCGGTGCGGTAAAGCTGATCCAGCCCAAGAACGGCTACCGGGTATCCATGGATACGGTGATGCTGGCGGCCTGTGTGCCAGCGAAGGCGGGAGAAAGGGTGATCGAAGGCGGTGTCGGGTCTGCGGGCGCGGCACTTTGCCTCGCGCGCCGGGTGCCCGGCGTGTCCGTTCACGGCATTGATATCCAGCCTGACATGCTTGATTTCGCCCGCCGCAACATCGCCTATAACGGCCTTGAAGGCCAGGTGACGGTTGCCGAAGGCAGCATCACGGAGCTTAAACAAGAAGACGAAGCCACATTTGATCACGTCATGGTCAACCCACCATACCTGGCGGATGGCAAGGGCATTCGCCCGCCTGCTGAGACCAAGGGGCTTGCACATATGGACCTGAGCGCTGGGGTGCGCGACTGGGTCAAATTCTGCATTCACCTGGTGAAGAACAAGGGCACGGTTTCCATCATCTACCGGGCAGACCGGGTTGATGAAGTGATCGCGCACCTGCACCGCCGGGTGGGGGAACTCAAGATCATGCCGCTATGGCCGCGCTACGGTTCGCCCGCGAAGCGCGTGATCATCCAGGGCCGCAAGGGCATGCATGGCACGGCCAGTATCCTACCAGGGCTTGCGCTGCACGGCGAGGTGGAGCGCTATACGCGGGAAGCCGAGGAAATTTTGCGCGACGGCGCGGCGCTTGACCTGAAAGCCTTTGCGCATCCGCGCCAAAGCCGTTAAATCAAAGGCTGAAGCATTATCCGCGTAACGATTATCAGAAGGTGCAAGCATGCCCTTTGGAGTGTCCAAATTTTTCTATGAACTGCGTCGCAGCCTGTTCGGCGACCCGCCGCCCGTTGTGGCGGTGGTGCGGCTTTACGGCGTGATCGCGCCGGGGCAGCGGTTCAAGCAGAATCTGAACATGGCGTCGCTTGCGCATACGCTTGAACATGCTTTTTCCGTTCCGGGCCTGTCTGCCGTTGCGCTGCAGATCAATTCGCCCGGCGGATCACCCGTTCAGAGCGCGATGATCACCAAACGCATCCGCGACCTGGCACGTGAAAAGGACGTGCCTGTTCTGGCGTTCGCCGAGGATGTCGCGGCATCGGGCGGCTATATGCTGGCGCTTGCGGGGGATGAGATTTACGCGAACGAGTCGTCGATCATCGGAAGCATTGGTGTGATCGCGAGCGGCTTTGGTTTCGACAAGGCGATCGAGAAAATGGGCATTGATCGGCGCCTTTATACTGCAGGCGAGCGCAAAGCCATGCTGGATAGCTTCTCGCCAGAGAAGGAAGAGGATGTGGCCCGCCTGAAGGAAATTCAGGAAGAGGTCCACGAACATTTCAAATCCCTGGTGCGCGAGCGCCGGGGCAAGCGCCTCAAAGGGCTGCGAGGTCGCTTGTTTTCCGGGGATGTCTTTACGGGCGCCGATGCCGTCAAAATGGGTCTCGTTGACGGTTTGGGCGACGCACGTGAAGTTCTTCGCGACCGGTTCGGCAAAAAGGTGCGTCTGCGCCTGATTGGCGAACGCAAACCCCGCCTGGGGTCGATCCTTGGCCTGCGCCGCGGAAGCGACACCCTGAAAAGCGGCGGGATCGGCCAGATCGAAGATATGCCGCATGGGCTTTTGGCGGCGATCGAGGAACGGCTGTTCTGGAACCGTTTCGGGCTCTGAGGGCCCAAGTAACCATACTGGAGGAAACGCTTTGACAAGCGAACAACACGAGACCCAGCTGAACGCCTACCGGGAAAGCATCGACAATATCGACGCCGCACTGATTTTCATGCTGGCCGAACGCTTCAAGATCACCAAGGCTGTCGGCTTCTATAAGCGCGAGCATGACCTACCGCCGGCTGACCCCAGCCGCGAACAGAAGCAGATCGAACGCCTTCGCACGTTGGCGAAATCGGCCAACCTGGACCCTGAGTTCAGCGAGAAATTCCTCCATTTCATTATCAGAGAAGTGATCCAGCACCATGAGCGGATCAGAGAGAAAGGCGAGCTTTAAAGCATGACTGTTGACGGCCCTGACCAGATTGAGAAGCTGAAGGAAATCGGCGCCATTTGCCGCGACGTACTGGCTGCCATGGGTGCGCGGGTCGCGCCCGGCGTGACACCCTTGGAGCTGGATACCATGGCGGGCGAGATGCTGGCGGAACGTGGTGCCACATCAGCGCCCAAGCTGGCGTATGATTTTCCTGGTTTCACATGCATTTCCGTGGGTGACGCGGTGGCGCATGGCATCCCCAACACTATCCCGCTCAGGGACGGTGATCTGGTCAACATCGATGTGTCCGCCGAAAAGGACGGTTTCTTTGCCGATACGGGCTCAAGCTTCGCAGTGGGCAAAATCTCGCCCGACCTGCAGACGCTCCTGGACGCCACCAAGGCCGCCCAGCGCAAGGCCATGTTCGCCGCCCGCGCCGGCCAGCCGCTGAACGCTATTGCCAAAGTGGTTGAGCGCGAAGCAGCCAAACACGGCTTGAAGATCGTCGAGGGCCTCAACGGTCACGGCGTTGGCGCCTGGATTCACGAAGAACCCAGCGTGTCGAACATCTATTACCCGCGCGAGCGCGAGCGCCTCAAGGAAGGGCAGGTGCTGACCATCGAGCCGTTCCTCGCGACCCACAGCGACCAATATTATGAGGACGAAGATGGCTGGACGCTCCGCCTCGCTGATGGCGGCTTCGGCGCCCAGTTCGAGCATACCTTTATCGTCACAAAAGGGGCGCCTATTATCCTGACGGCGTAAGCCTTGAAAATCTTTGCTTGATCAAGGGATTCTCTTGCTTGACCCCATGGGGTCGGGCCGTTAGTTTGCAGCGCAACAATTCTGAGTAACAGATTCGATTTTTTAAAGCGGTCATCCATGACAGATTCTTCAGCTACCTTGAAACGCAATCCGGACGCCATGCCGTTCCAGAAAATGCTGCTGACGCTCCAGAATTACTGGGCGGATCAGGGCTGTGTCATCCTTCAGCCATATGACATGGAAATGGGCGCGGGTACCTTCCACCCGGCGACGACCCTCAAGGCGCTTGGCCCGGAGCCATGGAAAGCCGCTTATGTGCAGCCCTGCCGCCGCCCGACCGATGGCCGGTACGGTGAAAACCCCATGCGGCTGCAGCATTACTATCAGTTCCAGGTGATCCTGAAGCCAAGCCCTGACAACATGCAGGAACTTTACCTTGGCAGCCTGAAAGCTATCGGGATCGACGCCGAGCTGCATGATATCCGGTTTGTTGAGGATGACTGGGAAAGCCCGACGCTGGGCGCCTGGGGCCTAGGCTGGGAAGTCTGGTGCGACGGTATGGAAGTCAGCCAATATACCTATTTTCAGCAGGTTGGCGGCTTTGACTGCAAACCTGTATCTGGCGAACTGACCTATGGGCTTGAGCGCCTCGCGATGTTTGTGCAGGGCGTCGACAACGTTTACGACCTGGATTTCAACGGTGCTGGCGCAACCTACGGCGACGTGTTCCTTGAGAACGAGCGCCAGCAATCGGCCTACAATTTCGAGCATGCGGACACTGACAAGCTGTTTGAAGACTTCAAGAAGGCGCAGGAAGAATGCGCCAAGCTTCTGGAGGCCGAGCTGCCGCTTCCGGCTTACGAGCAGTGTATCAAGTCATCGCACACCTTCAACCTTTTGGACGCGCGCGGGGTCATTTCGGTAACGGAACGACAGGCCTATATCGGGCGTGTGCGGGATCTGGCGAAGGGCTGCTGCGAGGCCTGGATCAAGAAAAACGGCTGGGAGGTATAAGTCATGAGTGACCTTCTGATTGAACTCCTGTCCGAAGAAATTCCGGCACGGATGCAGAAAAAAGCGTCTGATGACCTCAAGGACATGATGACGACTGCGCTGAAGGACGCTGGCCTGACGTATGAGATCGCTGAAGCGTTCGCGACACCGCGCCGGCTTGCGCTTACCATCA